>CALMRL010000001.1 GCA_937873345.1 uncultured Beijerinckiaceae bacterium
AGCTGCAGCAGCTCGTGCACCACCGTGCCGTAGGCCAAGCCGTCGCCCCTCGCGCCGCCGGGACGCGACACCCCGTCGGCGACGTGCGAGGGCCGCAGCACCTCGGCCGACGGCAACCTGCCGACGGGCTTGAACAGCCAGTCCGGCGCCAGGGAGAAGCGGCCCTGGTCCTCCACGGCATCGGCGGCGCGGCCGATCTCGCCCTGGCCCGCCGCCACGAAGCGGCGCACCGTCTCGTCGGCATCCCAGAACGCCGGCACCTCCTCGCAGGGATAGGCCTCGAAGGTGCGCTCGACCATCGCGTTCCAGCAATCGTCGGGCGGCGGGCGCGAGCCGAAGAAGCCGGCGAGGTAGAGCCGCTCCTCGGCGCGCGTCAGGGCGACGTAGAGCAGGCGGCGGTACTCGCGCATCGCCGAAGCCCGCTCAGCGAGCCGCGCCTGCGCCACCGGCTCGGGGTCGTCGCGCTTCAGCGGCGACCACACCAGCAGCGGCGGCTGTCCGGCTTCTGCGAGGTCGAAGACGGACGGGTCGAAGCTCGCCGCCGGCACGCCGCAGGTGTCGGGCAGGAACACCACCTTGGCCTCCAGGCCCTTGGCGGCGTGCACGGTCATCACCCTGACCGAGCCGCCGGCGCCCTCCATGTCGCGCTTCACCGTGGTGTCCAGCGCCTCGACGTCGCTGAGAAAGGCGCCGAGCGAGGGAGCGCCGAGCCGTTCGTGGTCGAGCGCGAGGCGCAGGAACTCGTCGATCGCGTCATGAGCCTCGGCGCCGAGGCGCGCCTCCATCAGCCGCCTGCCGCCGTCGCGGCCAAGCAGCTCGATGTAGAAGGTGAAGGGGGTGGCGGCCACCGCCCGCTCGCCCCATCGCCGGAGGGTGTCGTGCGCCTCGCGGTGATGCCGCTCCGCCGAGGCAGCGAGCGCGGCGAAGAGCGTCCCGGTGCGCCGCGGGGCGAGCGCGATCAGGTCGTCGTCGGTGAAGCCGAACAGCGGCGACTTCAGCACGCAGGCGAGGCTCAGGTCGTCGGCCGGCAGCAGCGCGGTGCGCCCGGCGGCGACGAGGTCGAGCACGGCGATGTGGTTGGCGACGTCAAGCCGGTCGGCGCCGGCGACCGCGATGCGCTCGCGCTTCAAGGCCCGGATCACCGCCTCGAAGAAGGCCGAGCGGGTGCGCACCAGCACGAGGATGTCGCCGGCGCGCATCGCCCGGCGGCGCATCGCCCCGCTCGCGTCGCGCTCATGCACCCATTCGCCGCCGTCGGGCTTGAGCAGCGCCTTGATCTTGGCTGCGACGCGGTCGGCGGTGACGCTGGCGGGGTCGCGCTCGCCGGCGACGTCGAGGGGGATCGTCCACTCGTCGCTGTCGGCCGTGCCCTGCGCCTTGGCCCGCGGCCACACCTCGACGAGCCCCGGCAGCGACGCCTTGAAGCTCTCGTGGCGTGGCCAGACATCGGCCGGGCGGACGAGCCCGTCGCCGTGCGGCGCGAGCTCGAACAGCCTGTCCACCGTGTCGAGGATGCCCGGCACGGAGCGGAACGAGGTCTTCAGCACCACCTGCTCGAACGGCTTGGCGGCGGCCTTGAAGCGGCGCTCGAAGCTGTGGCGCATCTGGTCGAACATCGCCGGCGCCGCACCCTGAAAGGAGAAGATCGACTGTTTGTCGTCGCCGACGACGAAGAAGGAGCGCGCCGGCAGGCCGCCGCGCGCTTTCCCCTCGCCGTCCTCCCGCGCCCCGGCGCCAGCTGCGAAGTCGCCGGTCAGCAGTTCCAGGATCTGCCACTGCGCTTCCGAGGTGTCCTGCGCCTCGTCGACGAGCACATGGTCGATGCCGCTGTCGAGCTTGTGCAGCACCCAGCCGGCGTCGGAGCGGCGCAGCAGCGCCAGCGTGCGCTCGATCAGGTCGTCGAAGTCGAGCAGGCCGCCGCTGATCTTGGCACGCTCGTAGCGCCGCGCGGTGTCGCCGACGAGGCGGAACAGGGCCGCGGTGCGCTCCACCGCCTCGGCCGCCTTCAGCTCGCGCGCCAGACCGATCAGCCGCGCCTGCTCGGCTTCGAGCGACGCGGCGAGATCGGGCGCGGCGCTCGAGACCGCCTTGGTGACGAGGCGGTCGCGCGGCTTCTTCTCGCCGAAGAACACGCTTGCGTAGGCATCGAGCGCCAGCCGCTGCGTCGCTTTCGCGCCGGCGAGTTGCGCGGCATCGCGCAGGCGGGCCGCTTGGACGGCGTCGCTCCTGCCGCCGTGCTCCTCGATGATCGCGGCGCGGCGCGGGCTGGCTGGGCAGGGCGGGCAGGGC
>CALMRL010000002.1 GCA_937873345.1 uncultured Beijerinckiaceae bacterium
TGGCGACGTTCGATTCCGACGCCGCCGTGCACGCCCTCTACCGCGGCGCGGCGGGGGCGCCGGTCGAGGCGGCCGTCCCGGGCGTGGGCCGCGACGGCGCGGGCGACCGCGCCGAGCTGGGCCGCCGCGTCATCGGCGACCCGGACGCGATGGCGCGGCTGGAGCGCATCGTCCACCCGCTGGTGCGCGCCGAGCGCCGCCGCTTCCTCGATGCCGAGCGGGCGCAGGGCGCGCGCTTCGCCCTGCTCGACATCCCGCTGCTCTTCGAGACCGGCGCCGAGGGCGAGGTCGACGCCGTGGTGGTCGTATCAGTGCCCGAGGCTGTGCAAAGGGTCCGCGTCCTCGCCCGTCCGGGCATGACGGCCGCGCGCCTCGACGCCATATTGCGGAAGCAGATGCCCGACGCGGAGAAGCGCCGCCGCGCCCGCTTCGTCGTCGAGACCGGCGGCGGGATCGAGGAGGCGAGGCGGCAGGTGCGCCAAGTGTTGGCGGCGCTGGAGAGAGAACGATGCGCGAAGTGATCTTCGACACCGAGACCACCGGCCTCGACCCGTCCAAGGGGCACCGGCTGGTGGAGATCGGCTGCGTCGAGGTGCTGAACGGCATCCCGACGGGGCGCACGTTCCACCACTACCTCGACCCGCAACGCGAGATGCCCGAGGATGCCTACAACGTGCACGGCATCTCCGCCGAGATGCTGGCGGGTAAGCCGCTGTTCGCCGACATCGCCGACGCGTTCTTGGCCTTTACCGACGGCGCCAAGCTCGTCGCCCACAATGCCGAGTTCGACTTTCGCTTCATGAACGCCGAACTGCTGGCGGCGGGGCGGCCGGAACTCGACCGCGAGCGCATGGTCGACACGCTGGCGCTGGCGCGGCGCCGCCACCCCGGCTCGCCGGTCAGCCTCGACGCGCTGTGTGCGCGCTACGGCATCGACACCAGCCGGCGCACCAAGCACGGGGCGCTGCTCGACTCCGAGATCCTGGCCGAGGTGTACGCCGAGCTGACCGGCGGCCGGCAGACCAGCCTCGTCTTCGCCGGGCCGCGCGCCCAAGGGTGGAGCGGCAACGTCGCGGCGAAGCGCGAGCCGCGGCCCGCGCCGCTCCCGTCCACCGTCACCGCGGAGGAGCTGGCCGCGCACGAGAGCTTCGTCGCCGGGCTCGGCGAGGCGGCGGTGTGGCGGCGCTACGCCGAGGAGCCGGCGGGCTGAGCGCTGGCGATCTTCTCCTCTACTCAGCGCCAGCGGAGCGGGATGTGCGAATAGTTGCAGTGCACTTGAATATACAGGTCCAGTGACGGCATGCATCAATGAGGTAAGAAATGTTTTTGCTTGTGAAGTAGAAGCATTCTACTTTATACTATTTCCGATAAAAATATCGATACTATTATTTTACGTAAAATTTTAACCGCAACGTTCAGAGGACTCTCGGTCCTTCTCAGGGCCATTTCCTACGTTTATCGATCGCGCAGGAGCTTCGCCTTTCCAGGGATTGTGACCTTTTTCCCAGCACATCCCCGTTCCCGGACTGGAGCAGAACAAATGACTATCAAGGATGGTGCAGCCCGCACGTGCCTGATCGTCAGTGATTCTAGGATCGTGATGTTTCGCTTTGAGAATATTTTCTTTTATATTTTCGCAGCTTTCAACGGTCGACTTATCTCCCATACGAACAACTCTTATCTGCGCAATCTCATCGTCTTTCTTGAAGAAATTGATCCACGCTAATTTATATCCTACATAACCGCCAAAACCATTTCTTGCATTGAATGCAATGCAAACTTCGCCATACCCGTTTGTAGGGCTAATTTCGAAGGTATCAGCATCCCATCTGAAGCGAGCGGATTCAGGATCTCTAAGCTGTTCACTGATAACAGACTCGATTTGTTCTCTCTGTTTCTGATTTAAATCGATTGTCTGAGCGTAGGTTTGAATGACAAAGGTCGAAAGGATGATGCCTGACAGCAGA
Organism: uncultured Beijerinckiaceae bacterium; assembly: GCA_937873345.1. Lineage (GTDB taxonomy): Bacteria > Pseudomonadota > Alphaproteobacteria > Rhizobiales > Beijerinckiaceae > RH-AL1. Next base: position 1,968 of record CALMRL010000002.1, read on the forward strand.
AAGCTTATACGCATGAACCACCTCCGATAGATGATCCTGTCTGATCTTCGCGTAATTTACTAACTGCGCGACCAGAGGAGATGATGGCAAGTGGCCCCACGCTCTATCGTCCCTCCGGCTCCGGGCAGCCGTGCTGCTCGAACATCTCCTGGCGCGAGCAGTTGCGGGCGCAGGCGTAGCCTTTAAACCGAGCGGCCACCTCGGGGTCGACGGCGGCCTTGGCGCGGGCGATGCAGCGGTCGGTGCAGGCTTCGATCCGCTCGCCCAGCACCTTGCGGCAGGCCTCGCTGATGCCGGCATCCGCTGCTAAGGGAGCCGCCAGCAAGCCGGCGGCGAGCAGGCCGGCGGCGAGGCCGGCCCGCAGGGTGCCTCGTCCGCTCGAGGCTGCCGGCCTCAGGCCTGCGCCCCCGGGCCGCCCTGCTTGGCGATCTCCGCCATCCGCGCCTGATACAGCGCGACGAAGTCGATGGGGTCGATGTAGAGCGGCGGGAAGCCGCCGCCGCGCACCGCCTCGGCGATGATCTGCCGGGCGAAGGGGAACAGCAGGCGCGGGCACTCGATCATCACGATCGGATGACGCTGGTCCTCGGGGATGTTCTGCAGGCGGAAGATGCCGGCGTAGTCGAGCTCGAACTTGAACAGCGTGTTGGCGCCCTCGCCGGCCGCGCCTTCGAGCATGATGTTCACCTCGAACTCGGCCTCGGAGAGCTGCTTGGCGTTGACGTTGACGTTGATCGAGATGTTGGGCGCGGTCTCCTGCGGCCCGAGCGAGCGCGGCGCGTTGGGGTTCTCGAAGGACAGGTCCTTGATGAACTGCACGAGGGCGTTCAGCGAGGGCTGGCCCCCCTGCTGCGGCGCCGCGTTCGCGGCCCCCTGGGCCATCCCGTTGCCGTTCGCCTCAGCCATCGTTCCATCCCGGTCCGCGCGGCTTCGGGCCGGTCGCGGCCCGCTGTTCGAGGCGATCGGGGCCGCCGTCCCCGAAAACCGCGAGCGGGCTAGCATGGCGGGCCTGCCGCCACAAGGCTGGGCGCTCGATCGGACCGGGGGTGAGGGAGGCCGATCGGGCCGTCAGGACGGCAGCTTGCGCGTCGCCGGGTCGCGGCTCCGCCATTCAGCGGGATCGAGGTCCACGGTCCGGCTGCCGGGACCGCCGTCCGATGCCTTGACATCCCCGCGCCGGACCTCGCCGCCCATCGCGGCGAATGTCCGGGCGAGGCGGCCGCGGCCGATCGAGGCGGCGAGGCGCCGCCGCACTGGACGCGCCAGCAGGACGAGGCCGGCGAGGTCGGACAGGAAGCCCGGCAGCACCAGGGCGAGCGCCGCGGCGACGGCGAGCGCGTTCGCCACCACCGTGCCGTCGGTCCGCCTGGCCTGCGGGCCGTGGCCCTGGAAGGTAGCGCGCAGCATCAGCATCGTCGCCGCGCCGGTGCGCTTCAGCAGGACGAAGCCGAGCGCCGTGGTGGCGAGGATGGCGAGCAGGGTCCAGCCCAGGCCCACCAGGTGCACGGCCAGCGCGAATGCGATCACCTCGGCGAGGCACCAGAGGGCGAGCAGGGTCTTCAGGCGTGGGAGGGGCATGGATCGCCTCGACGGGTGCGGACGGGCCGGGCATAGCTCGCGAGGTCGGGCTCGCGAGGCTGGACGCCCGGCCCGGCGCACCCACATGAGTCCGGACGTTGCAGTTGTTCTAGATGTTGGATGGCGCGACGCTTTGCAACGCGGCGCGATGAATGGGGTGCGAGGAACGGACGCCCGGCGACGGCGCCCCCGCGCAGCCGGCACGAGAGTGACACGATGCCCTTTGATCCGTTGACGATCGTCTTCGCCGTGGTGGCGCTGCTGGTGATCTGGAAGCTGAACAGCGTGCTCGGCCAGAACACCGGCTTCCAGCGCCCGCGCCCCGAGGCGAAGCCGGACAAGAAGGCCGCCAACGAGACTGGCCCGGCCAACCGCTTCGCGCCGCCGAAGCGCCCGCGGGCGTTCGGGCGGGACAGGGCGCAGGATGGACCGCAGCACGGCTCACGGGATGGCTCGAACGTGATCCGCCTGCCGGGTAGCGTGCAGGCCGCACCGAACCCGGCGCCCGATCCGGCGCGTTGGGACCGCTTCGTCGAGGCGGGCTCCGCCGCGCCGGCTGGATTGGATGCCATCGGCCGCGCCGACGCGTCCTTCGAGGCCGAGTCCTTCCTCGACGGCGCCCGCACCGCCTACGAGGCGGTCGTCACCGCCTTCGCCGCCGGCGAGCGCCGTACCCTGCAGAACCTGCTCGCCCGCGACGTCTACGACGGCTTCAACACGGCGATCATCGAGCGCGAGAAGAAGAAGGAAACACTCGCCACCACCTTCGTCTCGATCGACGAGGCCAAGTTCAACGCCGCCGCGCTGGAGGGCACCGCGGCGCGCGTCACCGTGCGCTTCCTGTCCAAGCAGATCTCCGTCACCCGCGGGCCGGACGGCTCGCTGCGCGACGGCAGCCCCGACGCGATCTACGACATGGACGACCTGTGGACGTTCAGCCGCGACACCCGCTCCAGGGACCCGAACTGGAAGCTCGTCGCCACCGCCTCGGGGCATTGAGGCCGCCGCGCCTCGGGACGATGGCGGCGCTGCTGGCCGCGACGTTGACGCCAGCCCCGGCGCGGGCCGGTGACGGGCTGCCCGTCGCGGCGACGCCGGTCCCTTTTGCCGAGCTGCCAGGGATCGGCGGCGACGACCTCTCCGCCGCCTTCCTGAGC
>CALMRL010000003.1 GCA_937873345.1 uncultured Beijerinckiaceae bacterium
CCGATCCACGCGGTGGTGCGCTCGGCGCACGACGTCACCGTCGGCTCGGACGCGGCTGCACCCCGGAGCGCTTCCGGCGCCTGGGCGCAGCCCGGCGCGGCCGGCAGCAGCGCCAGCGTGGCGAGTGTCGCGCCCGCGAGCGTCGACCGATGCCGCCTCACAGGCGCAGGCCCAGCTCGGCGGCGCTGAGGCGCTTGCCGCCGTCGACCCAGTTCTCGTCGATCACGTGGGCGATCTCCTCGACCGTGGTGCCGGTGGTGATGGCGCGGTCGAAGGGGTCGAGGCCGACCGCCTCGAACACCAGCCCGTAGGCGTTCTCGAAGGCGGCGAAGGCGATGTCCTTGCGGGCCTCGGCGACCAGCATGTTCATCTCCTCGCGGATCAGGGTCTGCTCGCTCGCCTTCTCCGTCGCGGCCTGCGCCTTGACCTGGGCGAGCAGCCGCCCCTGCACGTCGAGGAACTCGCGGGCGATGGACAGCTCGTTCTCCGCCTCGAACAGCCGGATGCGGGCGACCTGCACCTGCGTGACGATCGCCATCGTCAAGGCGAGCGCGCGGGCGTCGATCAACGCCTCCTGCGCGTTCACTTGGGCCGTGCGGGCGGGATACTTGAAGACGTTGAGGAGGTTCCACGAGGCGTGGGCGCCATAGGCCAGCCAGCCGCCGTGGAACAGGTACTTGCTGGTGTCGCTGTTGGCACCGAAGTAGGCCTGGGCGTTGGGCAGCAGCTCCAGCAGCGCCGCCAGCGCCTCCTTGGAGTTGATGCGCGACTTGTACTGCGTCTCGCGCAGCTCGGGACGGTTGACGAGCGCCACGTCGACCAGCGTGTTGAAGTCGCGCTTGAAGATCGGCGAGCGGGCGCCGCTGCCGCGACCCGACAGGGTGAAGGGCACGTCGGGCGGCACGTTCATCAGCGCGGCGAGCTGCGCCTTGGCCACCGCCATCTCGCCCTCGATCGCCTGCGCCTGCCGCTTGATCTCGACCAGCTCGCGCTCGTAGGTCAGCGCCGCCACCGGCGAGGTGTCGAAGCCGGACGCCACCGTGCGACTGTCGCCGATGGCGCGGCGCACCCGCGCCTCCAGCCGGTGCAGCCGCTCGGAGAGGCGCTGCGAGGAGAAGGCGCGCCAGTACGCCGTGCGGATGTCCTGCACGATGCGATTGGTGACCTTGCGCTTGGTCTCCTCCGCGATCAGCACCTCGTCCGCCGCTTGCCGGGCGCGGATGTAGGACAGGCCGAAGTCGAGCGTGTTGTAGGAGAGGGTCAGGTCCGAGATCAGGTCGTTCTTCGGCGTCGAGGTCGAGGGCTCCAGCGTCACCAGCCCCGTGGTCACCGATTGCGAGTAGGCGCCGAGCGTGTTGTTGCGGCCGAGGAAGTTGGTGCTGGCCACGGCGTTCGGCAGCAGGTGGAAGTCGGCGACGTCGAGGTCCTGCACCTTCAGCGCGGTCTGGAACGCCTCGACGCGGTAGTCGAGGTTGTAGCGCAGCCCCCTCGCGATCGCCTCGTCGAGGCTGATGGCGTTGGTGATCGGCTCCTGGTGGGCGACGAAGCGCGCCTTCTTGTCCCCGGCGTAGGCGACGAGTTCGGGCGGGGTCAGCGGTTGCGGGCGGATGCCGCAGCCGGCGAGCAGGCTTGCCGTCACGATGCAGCCGATGCCGCGCTGCGCCAGCGTCCCCCATCGTACGGCGGCGCGTCGATGCTTCGGTATCGTGCGAGATACACTTCGTTCACCGCGTTACGTCTTCGCGATGTTGTCTCCCAACAGGGTAAACATTTGCTTGTTTCCTTTTCGATACCGACGCGACATGGCGAAATCATCGCCATCCCGCCGGCGGCGGGTGTCGGGCAAGGGCAGCGCGATCAAGGCTGTAGCTGGCCGCCAGAAGATGCCCGGCCTCAAGCGGGCCGCGGCGCCAGGGCT
>CALMRL010000004.1 GCA_937873345.1 uncultured Beijerinckiaceae bacterium
GTCGAGCGTCGGCTGATCGCCCGTGTAGGAATGGATCGTCGTCATGAAGCCGTGATCGATGCCGACCGCGTCGTTCAGCACCTTGGCGACGGGGGCCAGGCAGTTGGTCGTGCAGGAGCCATTGGAGACGATGAGGTGCTCGGGCGAAAGCTTTCGGTCGTTGACGCCGTAGACGACGGTGAGGTCGGCCTTGTCGGCGGGGGCCGAGACCAGCACGCGCTTGGCACCGGCCTGCAGGTGGGCCGACGCCTTTTCCTTCGAGGTGAAGATGCCCGTGCATTCGAGCGCCACGGCGACGTCGAGGTCGCGGTGCGGCAGCTCGGCCGGGTTGCGGATGGCGGTGACCTTGATCGGGCCGGTGCCGATGTCGATGGTGTCGCCCTCCACCTTCACCTCGCCGGGAAAGCGGCCGTGCACGGAGTCGAAGCGCAAGAGGTGGGCGTTGGTCTCGACCGGGCCGAGATCGTTGATCGCCACCACCTCGATGTCGGTGCGGCCCGACTCCGCGATGGCGCGCAGGACGTTGCGCCCGATGCGTCCGAACCCGTTGATCGCGACCCGCACGGCCATGGTATGAACCTCCTGCGCCGGTTGCAGCTGTCCGGCGGCTTGCCTGTCGGCCGCGCCATCGCGGCCTCCGCTCCGTTCACAACCTAGGGTGCGACGGGCGGAAAATCTTCCTTGGCGCCTGTGCCATGCGGCGGGGCAGGCATGCGCTTGCCGAGCTGCCGGCCACAACGGGGCGCCGCATGGGTGGTGAGCCTAAGTAGCAGCCTGGACCCCCCTGTCAACGCAACCGCCGACCGGCATTCGTCGGAATGGTGGACGGATCGCGGCAGTATCCCGCGGCCGACCTCGCCACCGCGCGTTGACGCTGCTGTCCGGCTCGGGGCAAAGCTTGGCGCACGCCGGCGCGACCTGCCTCTCTTCGGGGATGCCGGGCCGGCCAGCAGGGCCGTTCAACGCAAGGCCGCCCCTTGTCCGCCAGCCGCCTCGTCCAACGCCACCCCGACCTCGACGCCGCGCTGAGGCGGCTCGCGGGTTCGCTCGACCTTTTGGAGGCGGCGAGCGCTCGGCTCGACCGCGCCGAGGCCGAGCGGCGCGACCTCGACGAGGTGCTGGCGGCGATGGAGGATGACCGCGGCCGGCTCGCCGAGGAGCTGGATGCCGCCTTGAAGACCAAGCAGGCGCTGGCCGAGGCGGCCGAGGATGTCGCCGGACGGCTGCGCTCCGCCGGCACGGCGCTGCGCGGGCTGATCGACGCGCGGGAGGTCGTCGATGCGCAGGGGGATGCGGAGCCATGACCACGGTGGCCGTGGTGATCGCCGGCCGTTCCTACCGCATGGCCTGCGGCGAGGGCGAGGAAGGCCACCTGCAGCTCCTCGCCCGCCACGTCGAGCAGACGCTCGCGAAGTTGCGCAAGGGTTTCGGCGAGATCGGCGACCAGCGCCTCACCGTGATGACGGCGATCACCATCGCCGACGAGCTGCACGACGCCCGCGCCCGCATCGCCGCTCTGGAGGCCGATCTCGCCGACCTTCGCGCGACGCGGGAGGAGGGCGACGGCCTGCGCGAGGCGCTGGCGGGCGAGGTCGCCGGTGCACTCGATGCCGCCTCGGAGCGCATCGAGCGCATCGCCGGGCACCTCACGCAAGCCGGCAAGGAGTGACGCGGTGGCGCCGATCCCCGTGACGCCGACGCTCTCCATCGACGACGGCGAGATCGCCATCACCTTCGCCCGATCGGCCGGCCCCGGCGGGCAGAACGTCAACAAGGTCGAATCCGCAGTGCACCTGCGTTTCGACGTCGCCGCCTCGCCCTCGCTCGACCCGTGGACCAGGCGCCGCCTCGCGTCGCTGGCGGGGCGGCGCATGACGGCCGAGGGGGTGCTGGTGATCTTCGCGCAGAGCCACCGCTCGCAGGAGCGCAACCGGGAGGATGCGATCGCGCGGCTGGTCGCCCTGATCGCCGCTGCCACCGAGCGGCCGAAATTCCGCGTCAAGACCCGCCCGACGCTGGCGTCGCAGCGTCGCCGCATCGACGGCAAGGTGAAGCGCGGCGCGATCAAGCGCGGGCGGGGCAGGGTGCCCGACGGCTGAGCGCGTCGGGTCTGCCGCGGTGGCGCGTGAGTGGACGGGCGCGGTTGCGGAACGGGGGCGCGGTGGCGGTATGGCGGGCATGCCGGAGGTTCGCGGGGGCGGCGCTGCTGGCGCCGCTGGCCACCGCCCGCGCCGCCGACCTCGCCCGACACTCGGCCAAGTACGACGTCGACCAGGCCAAATACCAGGAGGAGGCCCGGAAGGAGGAGGAGGGCCGCGAGCGCGCCACGGAGGAGAGCGAGCGCCACGAGCACCGCCACCCCCGCCTGACCATCGCCGCCACCCTCCTGCAGATCGGCATCGCGATCTCCACCGTAGCCATCATCACCCGCCGCCGGCCGTTCTGGTACGGCGCGCTCGGCCTGGGCGTGCTGGGCGCGCTGACGCTGGGCAGCGCCTGGGTGTTCTG
>CALMRL010000005.1 GCA_937873345.1 uncultured Beijerinckiaceae bacterium
ATGCGAGATCGACTTGTCGCCGGGCGCTCGGCGCCGCGATCCGCCGCGACGGCCCCGACTGGCTGGTGCGCGGCACCGGGATCGGAACGCTGCTCCCGCCCCGCGATACGCTCGACTTCGGCAATGCCGGCACCGGCTCGCGGCTGATGCTCGGCGTCGTCGGCGGCCATCCCATCCGCGCCCGCTTCGACGGCGACGCATCGCTGCGCAAGCGGCCGATGCGCCGCATCCTCGATCCTCTTGTGCTGATGGGCGTCAGCGTCGAGGAGGAGGCGGCCGGCGGGCGCTGCCCGATCGTCGTCCGCGGCACCGCCGAGCCGACGCCGATCGAGTACCGCACCCCCGTCGCCTCGGCGCAGATCAAGTCCGCCGTGCTGCTCGCCGGCCTGAACTCGCCCGGTCGCACCACGGTGATCGAGGCCGAGGCGTCGCGCGACCACACGGAGACGATGCTCGCCTTCTTCGACGCCGATGTCCGCGTGGAGCCCTTCGGCGAGCACGGCCGCCGCGTCATCCTGCTGGGGCGCCCCGAGCTGCGGCCACGGCCGATCACGGTGCCGGCCGACCCCTCGTCCGCCGCCTTCGCCATCGTCGCCGCGACGGTCGTACCGGGCTCGGACGTGGTGGTCGAGGGCGTGATGATGAACGTCTTGCGCACCGGCCTCGTCGCCACGCTGCGCGAGATGGGCGCCGACATCACGAGCGAGGACGAGCGCGTCGAGGGGGGCGAGATCGTCGCCGACCTCCGCGTGCGCTCGGCCGCGCTGCGGGGCGTTGACGTGCCGGCGGCGCGTGCCCCGTCGATGATCGACGAATATCCCGTGCTCGCCGTCGCCGCCGCCTTTGCCGAGGGCGAGACCAGGATGAACGGCCTGAGCGAACTGCGCGTCAAGGAGAGCGACAGGCTGCAGGCGGTGGCCGACGGGCTCGCGGCCAACGGCATCGCTCACGAGATCGTCGGCGACGATCTCCTGGTGCGTGGCGGGGAGCGGCCCGCCGGCGGTGGAATGGTCGCGACCCACCTCGACCACCGCATCGCGATGAGCTTCCTGGTGCTGGGCCTCGCCGCGGAGAAGCCCGTCGCCGTGGACGATGCCGCGATGATCGCGACGAGCTATCCCGCCTTCGAGGCCGACATGGCCCGCCTCGGGGCGTCGTTCCGGTGAGCGCCCCGGTAAGCACCGCGCCGACCGCCGCGCCGCGGGTGATCGCCATCGACGGGCCGGCCGCGTCGGGCAAGGGCACGCTGGCGCGCCGCCTCGCTCAGGCCTACGGCCTGCCGCACCTCGACACCGGGCTGCTCTACCGCGCCACCGCACGGGACGTGCTGGCGGCCGGCGGGTTGCTGGAGGACGAGGCCGCGGCGACCGCGGCGGCACGCGCCCTCGACCTCGCCGGGCTCGACGAGGCGAGCCTGCGCGGCAAGGCGATGGGCGAGGCGGCCTCGGTGGTCGCCGCGTTTCGGGACGTGCG
>CALMRL010000006.1 GCA_937873345.1 uncultured Beijerinckiaceae bacterium
GATCGGCGCGGTCGCCGGCGCGCGCTGAGCGGCGAGCGCCTCCTGCGCGCCAGGCGCGGTCATGTCGATCTTCGGCGTGTTCTTGCCGTCGGGGCCGGCGTAGGTCGCCTCAAGATCGATGATGTCGCGCAGCAGCACCTTCGAGTCGTTCAGCTCGTCGCGCCAGAGGATAATGGCCTGGAAGGTGAGCGGGCTCTCGCACAGGCCGGCGATCATCGCCTCGCGCCCGGCCTCGATGCGCTTGGCGATGGCGATCTCGCCCTCGCGCGACAGCAGCTCGACCGACCCCATCTCGCGCAGGTACATGCGCACGGGATCGTCCGTACGGTCGGCCGGCTCGGAGGAGCGCACGACCACCGCCTTGGGGGCGCTCGCCTCCACGAGGTCGCCGCCATCGGCCTCCTCAGCCTCCTCGGGTGCCTCGCCCTCGCTCTCCTCGGCCTCCTCGGAGTCGACGACGTTGATGCCCATCTCGTTGAGCATCGCGAGGATGTCCTCGATCTGCTCCGAGTTCAGGTCCACCGTGGCGAGTTCGGCATTGGTGATGAAGCCGCGCTTCTTCGCGGCCTTGATCATCTTCTTGATCGCGGCATCCGACAGGTCGAGCAGGGGCCCGTCGGTGTTCTCCGTCACCACACCGTCCTCGGCCTTATCGTCCTTCTTCGCCATTCAAATCCTCATCCCGCCTGCCGCCGCTCCTGCTCGCAGGCGCCCGCAACCACCACGCCGATCGCCCTTTCGGACGACGCCTCGTCGTTTCCCGCGAGGGTTCCGGCATACCCCCGCTCGCAATGGAACATTCCAGTCACGCAAAACCGCACGGCTACGCGAACATCGAGACGGTCCGTCATCACGGGCAACGAGAAGGTCGTCCGGTGCCCGGCCGGAAAGCATCGACCTCTCACATCGACGAAGTCGAGCGTCCCGAGGAGGCCCCGAACCCTTCGATCGCCGCCTCGGCTCCGGTCAGGGCGCTGATCTGTTCCTGTATGTCGCGCATGCGCGCCATGTTGGCTTCGCACGAATCGACAGCTAGGGCCTCGCGAGCGGAAAGCAACTCCCTATGTAGCGTCGAGGCTTTGCGGTGCAAGGTCAGTGCCTGCCGCAGCACATGAGCCGCATCGACCGCCGCCGCTTCCGGGCGCAAGTACCAGGGCGAGCCACCGGCGGCGGCGTCGAGCCGGCCGATCAGCGGGCCGAAGCCGGAAGCGGCGAGGTCGGCGCGCAAGGCCTCGCTCCCCGCCCCATCCCCGTCATGTGCCAGGTCGAGAAGCCGGTCGCGCAACGCCGCCAGTTCGTGTCCCGCGGGAGGTCCGCAGCCGAACTCCAGCTCCGCCAGCTCCTCGGCATGCTCGGCGACGAGATCGGGATGGGCGAGCAGCAGCAGCAGGATCAAGGCCTCGCGGCGAGGCAGGGCGCTCCGGCCCTGCTGCAGGCGCTGCGCCAAGCCCGGGCTGGCGA
>CALMRL010000007.1 GCA_937873345.1 uncultured Beijerinckiaceae bacterium
GGTCTGGCTCGGCACGAGGCGGCCGGGCGCTTAGGCCTTGCCCATCAGGGACAACAACTACCCGTGATTTCAGTGACTTACAGAAGCCATAGTGGGCATAATGGTGTGCCATAGTGGGGTCGCGGGGTGCCGACCCTTGCAAGTATCACACAGCAAAGCCTGAAGCACATAAGTGCTATAGGCTCATTATGGACGACGTCTACCAAGCATAAAACGGCGAATGCGAGCGAGAAACGCTCGGGACGAATCTAGAGGCGTCGATTTACTTGCGCCTGTAGACTCTGGGCACTTCGGCGCCATCCTTGACAACTCAATGGGCCGCGTTTCTGTTGGCGACGTCGTGCGAGTCCCGCGCGGCGCTTGCGTGCGGCTGTGCACGCGACGGAGACGATCGACCACGAGGTAGCGCATAGCAAAACGGCCCCCAAAGACCCCGGCAAGGGTCGATGAGGGCCGCTTCGGTATTGGAAGGCAACTCCTGCACCCTTCCTACTGAAGCTCCCCTTACTGGTCAAGTCAAAAGCGCCTTGGGCAGCAATGGGAGAGCCGTGTCCATCGACTGGTCGCGAGAGGCGACCCATGGAAGAACAAGCACCTTCGGCGCCTGCCGAGGGATGGCAGTTGCACGCCCGTCTGACGGCGATCGTCGAGCCGATGCTCGCAACGATCCGCGACGCGGGATGTCGAGATCGTGCCCGCGCACTGATCACGTTACTCGTGCGGGATCACGGGCACCCGGCGATCATCCTGTCGCCGTCGGGACCTCGCTGGCACCCGCTGTGTCGCCGAGCGCTGCATAAGCACCATCCCGATATCCTGCCGAGCACGAACATGGCGGAAGGTGCGGTCAAGGCGCTGCTACGGATCGGCGTCGTCGTCGATGACCCGGAGACCCATCAGCGGGCGCGACGGCAGGCGGACGGCACGATCAAAGCGCCGCCGGTTATGTACCGCTTGGCCGGAGCCTTCGTTGAAGCGTTGATCGCCTACACCGAGGAAGTTCTCCTCCGCTCGTTCGAGTCAGCCGTAAAGAAAAACTTCTCTTCTAGAAGTTCTTTCAGAAAAAAAGAGAAAGTATCTACGGCTGAGTCTCGCCAAGGTGGTGCGGGCGATGATGGAAAACCCGCGGTCTACACCACAGGAAAAGACGCGGATATTCGCAAACGCGCTCTTGCGCGATCGAAACACCTGTACCATCCTGGAGCACCACGTCCCCACGAGACGCCCGCATCCACGCTTGCGCGCCTGAAGGGCGAGATGATGCACCGCGTCTACCTCGCCCGCGACGCTGCCCGAAAAGCACTTGAGCCTATGCCCACCAAGGTCCCCCAAGCCGTGCCTGCCGCCCCCTTCACGGGCGGACCGATACCGCTCGACGCCCTTGCCCCAATCCCTGATCGTCCTGCCGAGGATGAGCCCGAATGCTTGGGCAGGCTCGGTCGCAAGCTCCAATCGTGGCGCGTCCTATGACGTGCTCCTACACGAAGGGCGAGGGCGAGGTCACCGCGCCTTGGCGTGTCGAAGCCGATCGCGCCGCGAGCCGTCGTCTGGGCTGTCGAGCGGAGCCGTTTCAGGCCAAGGGCGGCACGCGAGCTGAGCGGCGATGCATCCTCCGGACGATCCTGCGGACGGTGCTGCCCGGATGGTTGCCGCACTTCGAAGTCGTCGAGCCGTGCGACGAGCCAAGCCCGGTGATGGTACCGGATGATCTCGTCGAGCGGCGCGAGATCGTCGCCGAGCCGATCCAGGTGATGGAGACGCTGAAGATGAGCGCGATCCTGCGAGGTCTCGTGCTGGCGAAGCGTGCCGCCGATCGTCTGGTGATGGGGCGAGCTGAGGGCTATCGCGAGCCGGTGGTCGCCATGGCGCGGCAAGCGTTCAGTGGCACGATGCTCTGTGACGCCTACGGCGGACGATTGTGTGCGGCCTGACGCTTGGTAGAGCTTACGGGGACCATGTGATCAAGGCATCATCCGATCGGCTGATTGGAGGATCATCTGATGTTCGTGGTGACGGCGGCAGGGGCGAAGGGCGGGAGTACGCGCTCGACGACGTGCGTGAACTTGGCTGTGGAAGCGGGGCGGGCTCGAAAACGGGCCGCGCTCATCGACATCGATCCGCAGTGCACCAGCATGAACTGGCGTGATGCACGCGAGGCCGAGATGCCGGTGGTGACCTCGGTGACGCCCAGCCGTTTGGCCAAGGCCGTCCAGGCCGCCCGCGACGATCGCTTCGACCTGTGCCTGATCGATACTCAGCCGCATTCGTCCGATGCCACGATCCAGGCCGCCGAGCTGAGCGACCTGTTGCTGATACCGGTGAAGCCATGGGTGTTCGACCTTCGCACGCTGGAGACGACGGCGAGGATCGTGCGCCTCACCGGCAAGCCTGCCTACGTGGTCATCTCGGCCGCGCCCTTCGCCCCCAGACAGATCGCGGAAGCGGAGGAAGCGATCCGAAGCCACGGCCTGAAGGTTGCGCCGGTGGTCATCCACCAGCGGGCAGCCATCGCCCATGCGACGACCATGGGCCTCGGCGTCAGCGAATGGGACCCAAACAGCAAGGGCGCCCAGGAGATGTCGGCGCTCTGGGAATGGCTGGCCAGCATTATGCCGAAGGGGAGGGCCGTCGATCATGCAAACAAGAGATCAATTGAGCGGAAGATCAGAAGATCATCTAATCAGGCGATCAGCATACCGGCCGGAGCTGATCGATGAAGCCGCCGAAGGGATCGCTCGTCGTCGCCGGAGGATCGAAGCTTGCGGCAACACGCGAGAACACCACGCCTGATGTCGAAGCTTTGAAGGCGAGGGCGCAAGGCACTGAGATCGTGCGCCTGAACCTCCGCATCACGAAGAGCCTCCAGTCGAAGCTGAAGAAGCTCACAATCGACCTGAGCACCACACCTGAGAAGTTCGTCGTCGATCTGATAGAAAAAGCCTTGAGGGAACACGCATGAAGACGCTTGCAGCCATCCTGTTGCTCACCGCCCCGCCCGGCATCGCCCAAGCGTGCACGGCCACCGTGCTGAGCGATGTCGGCGATACCTCAGGCCATGCCATGATGACGGGCGAAATCGTCACGGGCTTCACCGTTCTCAGCCACGACAAGGACGGCACCGTGCGCGCGTGCCTTAAGACGGGCGACGATGACGATCAGTGTTACCTCGTGGTCGTAGATGATCACAAGATGCTTGAGCTGATCGGCTGTAAGGTTGCTGAGTTCTCGCACAAGATGGGCGGCCGTGACGTGTACGACATCGACGACACCAAGACGGATGCCGATCGCAAGTTCTTCGGCACGGCCAAAGAACTGTTTGAGGCCAAGTACAAGATCGATCAGCTTGAGGGCAACTCGAATGCCGAAAAGGAGAAGGCGTCGAGCTGTAACATCGAGGCGGTATTCGCGGCCGAGAGTTGGTTGGTGCCGTTCGTAAAGTCGCAGCGGGCAAAGGGCGCCGTCATCATGGATGACGACTGGCACATCGTCGGCCGTCTCGCCTCCGGTGCGCCGTCCCAGTACAATCAGCTCTTCGACACGGCGGGGCATCTCCGCGGCGGCCTTGATCAGGGCAAGGTGACGTTGTTCCGTGACGGCGCGTCTACGCCGATCGGCACCTACCGGCAGACGAAGGCTGGCATCGTGGTGACGATGTCGGGCAAGGCGCCGGTGACGCTCCGGGCACGCCTGCCATGATTCCAGATCAGGCAAGGTCGGCTGTCGGCGGATCGACGAGGGCAAGCTCGACGAGCTGCTGAGCAACCATGGTTGAACAGTCTGCGAGGCGACGTCTCAAGCAAAAGAAGGTCCTTGCGCCTCCGTCGTAAGTGTTGTAGCTGAGACTTAGCGCATCCGGACTTGGGGATGCACCTGCCTCTTGAGGGCGAGCTGGGGTTGCCGCGATGAGCGTCAACCCTTTTTGCGTTTGGAGATATGCGATGGCGCGACATCTGATCACTTCAACCGACGATCTTCGTATCACGAAGCAATCCGATTTCGTCTTGCATGCGGCGATCGTCGCTGCACTGGATTGTGGCGACCTCGAATTGTTGCCCCTTGCGGGCCATTCGGTTCATTCGAGTCGTGCCACAAACAACGAGTCGCGCCAGTTCGATCTCCAGTATCATGGACCGGAGTGGTTCAGGGATATGAGATTACAATGCCTGAGGGCTCTCCTATACTTGTGCCGTCGCGAGCGCTTCAAGGCAACCGGTTGAAGATTGATGTGATGCGCGTCGTGCATCAGAAGGACGAGAATTACAGCGCGTTCATCACCTCTTATCCAAAAGATGCATTCCCGGCGTATCGACAATTACTTGCGGATGAAGAGTCGCTTGCGGGTTGATTGCCTGACCTTTGGCGTCGTCGTGAGGAAGAAGGCAGCCTGATGCTCGGGACGATCCTCCACGAGAATAATGACATCCGAGCCCGTGGCCATCGATAGTCGCGGCGACGATCGATAGAAGGTTCAAGGGGTTTGGGATGACTGAGCAGCATACGCAAAAACTAGCCGACAAGTATTACATCGATCAGGCAATTCGGCTGCGTGATACCGATGCGCTTATCGAGATCGTCAAGACGCAGCAAGCCATAATGCAGCAAAAAGTTGTGCCTCAGCAACAGAAGACAAAAGACGAGGAGTTTGAGGCACTACAAGCAAAGAACTGGACAGCTCGCAAGAGACTTGCAGAAAAACTGCATGCAATCACGGATGAGATCGAGTCCTACGCAGTGTGGCAGGGAGACGACGGGGAGAAGCGCGTCTATCTGAATATGTACGGCAATACCACGAGAACCGTAAGGACGGTGACCTACTATGCGTCCGGCAACATGCATAACCCGCCTCAAAGCGCCGTTTTCGTCCAGTATAAGGATGACGCTGGCGATCTAGTCTGGCCGAAGGAGCGGAGAGAGGCTGCGAAAGTCGTGATCAAGGAGATCGCTGCCGCCTGGAAGCGCCTGCCAAGCGTCGATTGTGCAACAGCTCTGTCCTACGTCGAGCCAAAGGCGGAGGATGAGACTTAGCGCCGCCATTGCGCTCATCGGGTGCGATGACTCAAGAGGCTCGCCCTGATCTTCGCCTTCATCGCCTCGGCCATCTTCGTGCCCAGCTCGCCCTCCGGCACGGTGCGGGGGCGAGCATACCAATCACGCTTCGGAGGCACGTCAGCGGCCACGACGCGTTCAAGGGCTTGATGCTTCCGGGTGGCTCCCGGCTGCTGGCGCCCCGTCTGTGGCCCGTCATGACCATACCAACGCCATTCCCGCCATTGCCAGATGTGCACCGTGTCGATGAGGTCGCCGGTGTCGGCGCGGAACCATCGTCCTTCGCTGAAGCGCGCAGGGAACGGCAGCTCGATGAGGTCGCCGTCGATCCGGACCCGGATGGACAGTTGCCTGATGGATTCGGGCAGCACGGTGGCGTATCGATACTCGGAACCAAGCATCAGCAATGAGCCTGTGTCATGAGCGTGGCCAAGTTGCTTTCGAGCTTCTGCATTGTGGTTGCGAACTTGATCGCTTCGTCCGCAGCACCGCGCGCCGCCTCGTCAGGATTATTGCGAGTCTCACGATAGCAAGCGATGAAAGCCGCACGTTTTTGCTCGATGTGGACAAGTGCATTACTGAGACTAGAGCACGCCTCGGCGGCTTCTCCAGCTTCCATAAGTCGACCAGCTTCACGGATCGTGCTGCCAACAGCTCGTGACTTCGCTGAACTTTTGAGGTCTAGAGCTGTTGTGCATGCCGATACGGGCTTTTCGGCTTTTGCGACGGATATCGGTAGCAGGCTGGTCACCAGACAAGCCGCGATTGCTACCTTCATTTGGGCAGCCTGCCTTCAATCGTGCCCATGATCGATCCGTTGGACAGCACCGCCATCGACGCCGGGGTGACGCGCTGGAGCTTGATCTTCGCCTTCTTGTTGCAGCTCTGGCATTCGGAATCCGAAATGTCGATCGCGCCGTCTGGATATGCTCAGCCGCAGCTCTCGCCGTTGACATCGGATATCAAGCGCGACCCGTCACGCTCCGGCGACGCGATCTGACCGAGGATGCGGTAGTAGCTGAAGCGCTTACTGTCGAAGTCGGCGCCCATGATGATGCCGGTCTCGAAGCCTTCCTTATGCGGTATCAGCTCGATGCGGACCCTGCCGTACATCAGGTCGGCGATGTTGCATCCCTGATCGGCGGTGGCTGGTCTACAGCCAACGATCACGGTGGCTATGGCGGCAAGCAAGCGATACAAGGGTTTCTCCTTCGCGGCTTCAAGGACAATCAGCTCGGCACCGTGCTGAGGCAGGATCGACAATAGGCCCTTCCATAAGGCCGTGCGGATAGCTGGAGCTGCCATGCGACTGAATGCCGATGATTTCATCAAACTGCGCAGCGCCAGTGACTTCGCTGATTACTACGATACACTCAATCCGCGCGAGATGCTTGATGAGCTGGATCGCCTGTACGATATGGAGCTGGAGGCGCTTGCCCTTAATCAGCACCTCGGCATGTTCCGGCGCTTCGCCGATCTCGGATGCATGGAAGGCGGCCTTAAAGATCATCAGCGATCTTCTTTGCTTGGCATCGCGACAGGTCTTCACGAGTCGATCAGGTCGATCTTCTTGCCGAGAGTGCAAACTGATCATCGCGAGAGGATCGAAGCTGCTTTGGCAGGCACGATGGAAGTCTTAGATCGCTTCGGCCACTACCCTCGCGCCGTCGAGATGATTAAAGTCGGTGCCCGCTACTCATCGGGACCTTATGAGCTGGGGCTTGCCGGGCAGATGCTGGCGCGGCGATAAGCATTCCGCCCATCGATGAAGGCTTTTCGCATTTGCCTTGGAAATCGTGATGTGGATCGTCTTCATCTGCGATGTAATCACGTCTCGTATTGACCGATTGGCGGAAGGTTATTGCCTCATGTGAAGTAAATGACAACCTTGCCTACCTTGATGCGAGGACACCCACGGTAAGTCCTGCTGAGCATGTCGGTGACGTTGAACGCTGATATATTGGTATTATGCTTTGCGTACTTCAGCGTTAACCAGTTGGCAATGGCCTCGCTTTTCGGACCAAATAGCTCGGTGCCATCAATGGCGCTGAACTTCGCGCGCGGCAAGGCTGCTACGGTCTTATAGGAGACTTCCGCCGCCATCAGCGGCGATAGCATGGCGACTTACAAGGTAATTATAATTCCGACTTACATGTCGCTCTCCTCAGTTAGTCTGCGGTGGTTGCTTGTCAGTGCGGCTCGACAGCCTTTGTCATGTCGTAGCGGATCGATCGCCAATCCTTCCCGAACATGGCGTCGTCGATCCTCCAGGCGCTGTTCTCCTTGATCAGCCGGTATCGCACCACGATCTCATCAGCGTCCTGCCCGTTGCGGTAGTGCACGGCTTCTACGGCCTCGCTATCGGTCGCGAGGTCTTCCACGACGCCGGTGACCCGCCATCCCTGCATCTCCTGGACACCCATCAGAAAGTCGGCGTTCCAGGCGAAGCCGTGATCGTCATCGACCTTCGACAAGAAGGTGTGGAAGTTCTTCGTCTCGATCTGGCGCTCCAGACGATCGCGTGGCTCGGTCTCGGTCACCGTGGCGATCTTCGGCGCGACGCTCTCCATCCATGCCTTGGGCGACATGGCGATAGTGTTCGTTGCCGCAAACGATGGCGTGACGGCCAACGGCAGGACGATCGACAGCACACGCATGACGCCTAAAGCTCCAGGGAAGGGCATGCGCGGCAGCCTACCGTGCGAAGCAACATCCGGCATAGCCGAACGAACGATGGCACCTACGTGACTGCTGAGGGCTTGTCAGCACGGCACAGGGCAAAATTGCCGCTGCTCGTGGTATGTAGGCGCAGGGAAGTCAGCCCGCGCATTAGAGCACTGGTCGCCTCACGGAGGGCCGAACTCGCCGCTCGCGAGCCGTCGTTGGAACCGCGCGAGTGCCCATTCGACATCTACGATCGCGAGCAAGCGATCCTCCGCATGGTCGGTGGCGAGGCCGGTCTTGCCGAGCTGGTGCGGAGGTCGATAATCTCCACCTCACCCTGTCCGGTCCTACCGCCGCCGAGATGAGCGAGTTCATGCGCAAGCTCTGTCAGGACTGATCAGCGCCGCGGCGGCAGGCAGTTCTCGTCGGTCAGCACGCGCGCAGCACACTGAACGGCGTCGGGATGATCACCGTGCGCCCCGCGGCGACCATGTGCGTCTCGATCGCCATCTCGTCGGCGTCGCCGATCATCTGGATCGAAGTTGGACGCACCATGTGGCGGTTGCCGTCCACGTCATCGAATTCGACGTGCTGCTCGTAGCTGTCGTGCAGTTCGGCGCGAGGTACTGCGGCAACCAGAAGGTGCCCATCGGCGTTGATCAGCCGATGACGCTCGCGTCCGACCAATGCCATGCTAGAACTTAGACGCCCTACCCGCGACAGCCGACGCCGTCAGGGCGCGCCGCCTACGCGTTCGCCGCTGTGTCGGTGCGGCTGGCGTCGCGATCGGCCCGCTTGCGGTCAGTCGTCGTCCGAGCATGCGCTCAGGGGCAATCATACATCAGGCGCACGTGTAGCGTTGCCGGACGGCAACATCCTCCCTGGGGCGACACACCAGCGGGGTGCTCGTTTACGGAGACGCCGTTTTCTACCTTGAGTTTGTCAAGTGGCGGTGCAAGTTGCCCCCAGGATTCGGTCGCGAGTATGACCGGCGAGCGGGGAGCACTCGGTGATGACACCGCAGCAGTTCATCGAACGCTGGAAGCCTGTCGCTCTGTCCGAGCGCGCGGCCGCCCAGTCCCACTTCAACGACCTATGCCATCTGCTTGATCATCCGACGCCGATCCAGGCCGACCCGCGCGGCGAGCACTTCGCATTTGAAAAGGGCTTACAGAAGTCCGGTGGCGGCCTCGGTTTCGCCGACGTGTGGAAGCGCCAGCACTTCGCCATGGAGTACAAGAAGAAGAAGCGCAACCTCGGAGAGGCGCTCGACCAACTCGCGCGGTACGCTCTGGCTCTGGAGAGTCCGCCGCTGCATATCGCCTGCGATACTGACCAGTTCCGCGTAGTCACCGCCTGGACCAACACCGTCCCGATTTCCTACGACATCAGCCTCGATGATCTGCGTGAACCAGCCAAGCTCGACATCCTGCGGGCTGCCTTTCACGAACCGATTAAGTTGCGCAAGGGCGGCAGCCGCGCCGATCTCACCAAGAAAGCCGCGGATCGCTTCTCCAGTATCGCCCTGCGCCTACGCGAGCGCGGGCACGCGCCAGAAGCCGTCGCTCACCTCGTCAATCGTCTGGCGTTCTTGTTCTTTGCCGAAGACGTTCGTGTGCTGCCCTCCGGCTACTTCCGCCGGGCGATCGAAGAAGTCGCGGGCCGTCCGCAGGACACCAAGCCGCTCTTCGACGCCCTCTTCGCCGTCCTGCACAAGGGTGGCCGATTCGGACTGGAGCGCCTGCCGCACATCAACGGCGGCCTCTTCGATGAGCAGCCCGCGCTGCCTCTCGACGAGGGCGACGTGCAGTTGCTGATCGAGGCGGGTCGCCAAGACTGGGCACACATCGACCCATCGATCTTCGGCACGCTGTTCGAGCGCTTCCTCGACCCTGACAAGCGGGCGCAGATCGGCGCGCATTACACCGATACCGAGAAGATCATGCGCATTGTCGAGCCGGTGCTGCTGCGCCCGCTACGTGCCGAGTGGGAAGAGGCGCGGTTGGAGATCGAGCGCCTGACCGACAGGGCTCGCAAGAAGGGGCCGAAGTCGAAGGATTGGCAGCGAGCGGAGGAACATCGCTCCGTCTTCTTGGAGCGGCTGCGGACGCTGGAAATACTTGATCGTGCCTGCGGCTCAGGCAACTTCCTGTATTTGGCACTGCACGCCGTTAAGGACTTGGAGCATGCAGTCAACCAACACTGCGAAGTCTATGGGCTGCCCCCGCGTATGCCGATGGTCGGACCGGAAATCTTGCGCGGGCTGGAGGTCAACCCGCTCGCCGCCGAACTGGCGCGCACGACGGTGTGGATCGGCGACATCCAGTGGGCGGTGCGCAACGGCTTCTACATGCGGCCAGAGCCGATCTTGCGGCGGCTCGACACGATCGAGTGTCGGGACGCCTTGATAGGACCTCCCGTCACCGAGCTAGACACGCGGTCACCTCGCTCGCAAGAGGCGCCCTGGCCGCGAGCCGAGTTCATCGTCGGCAACCCGCCCTTCCTCGGCGGCAAGATGCTGCGCCGAAACCTCGGCGATATCGCCGTCAAGGCGCTGTTCGAGACTTACCTCGGACGCGTGCCCGCCGAGGCCGACCTCGTCACCTATTGGTTCGAGAAGGCCCGTGCTCAGATTGCACGTGGCGATGCGCGTCGCGCTGGTCTAGTGACGACGAACTCGATCCGCGGGGGTGCCAACCGGCGCGTATTGGAGCGGATAGCCGCCGGAATGCCGATTTTCTCGGCGTGGGCTGACGAGCCGTGGATCGTTGACGGCGCGGCAGTACGCGTGTCGCTCGTCTGCTTCGGAGAGGCTGCCGCAGATGAGACGATAGAGTTGAATGGCGAGCCGGTTGAGCGCATCAAGCCGGACCTGACCGGCGTCGGCGCGGACCTGACCGGGGTCGCGCGGCTGGTCGAGAACCGTGGCGTCGCCTTTATGGGCAACACCAAGGGGGGCGCCTTTGACGTGCCCGGCGACGTGGCGAGGGCGTGGCTTGCGGAGCCGCTGAACGTGAACGGTCGGCCAAATGCGGATGTGCTGAGGCCTTGGATCAATGGGCTCGACATCGTCAGACGCCCGCGGGACATGTGGATCATCGACTTCAATACGATCAGCAGCGATAACGAGGCGGCCTTCTATGCTGGGCCATTCGCGCACGTGCTCGCGCGGGTGAAGCCTGATCGGATCAAGAACCGGCGGGAGGCCTATGCTCGCAACTGGTGGAAACATGTCGAAGCGCGCCCGGCGCTGACGGCATCTCTCGACCCTCTTACTCGCTACATTGGCACAGCGCGGGTTGCCAAGCACCGCCTGTTCGGTTGGTTTGATCCGATTGTGGTGCCGGACTCCCAGGTAATCGCCATTGCGCGCGACGACGATACCGCATTTGGCATACTCCACTCCCGCTTCCACGAGGCGTGGTCGCTGCGTCTCTGCTCATGGCTCGGCGTCGGGAATGACCCGCGGTACACGCCAACCTCTACGTTCGAGACGTTCCCGTTTCCGGTTCATCTGACGCCGAACATCTCAGCCAAGGCTTATGCGGGCGTGCCAGCCGCCCGGCGTATTAGTGCGGCAGCCGGAAAGCTACACGCTCTCCGTTCGGCATGGCTGAATCCCGCTGACCGGATACGGATCGATCCGGAGATCGTATCGGGCTTTCCAGATCGCATTCAACCCCGCGACGCGACCGCCGCTGAAGTGCTTCAGAAGCGCACGCTGACGAACCTCTACAACGAGCGCCCTCGTTGGCTTATCGACGCACATGCCGAAGTCGATCGTGCTGTGGCTGCGGCTTACGGGTGGGCGGAAGACATCCCAACGGACGAGGCGCTTGCGCAGCTCGTCGTTCTAAACAGGCAGCGCATGCCCGTTTGAGCTGATCATGGCCTCTCGGCATCCGGAGCCGTCGAACCGCTTGCCTCGCGGTGGGCGCCCAATAGGCCTTGCTCATGTGATCGCCCGGCTCGACCAGGCAGCAGCCTATCATTAGAGCTGCCTTTGACATTCTGATCGTCTCAGATCATCATATCAAAGGCTCTATTGATAGGATCATGCCCGTTGATCGTCGGCTACGCGCGCACCTCGACCGCCACCCAAATCGCTGGACTTGAGGGGCAACAGCGCGAGCTGGAGGCGGCGGGGGTCGAGAAGCTGTTTAAGGAGCAGACCAGCGCGCTCGGCGACCGGAAGGCGTTGAATGACATGATTGAGTTCGTGCGCGAGGGCGACGCCGTCATCGTCACGAGACCATGTCGTCTTGCGCGATCGGTTGCTGATCTCTGCACAACGATGACGCGCCTGGAGAAGAAGGGCGTAGCATTGCGCATCCAGAGCATGGGCGTGGATACATCGACGCCGACGGGAAGGCTGATGCTGACCCTGCTCGGCGCCATTAGCGCCTTCGAGCGCGATCTCATGCTTGAACGTCAGCTTGTCGGCATTGCCGCAGCCAGGGCGGCAGGCAAGTACAAGGGCCGTAAAGCGACGGCGATGGCGCGACGCGACGAGATCGTCGCCCTGGCTGCTTCCGGCATAACGCGCGAGGCCGTGGCCAAGCAACTCGGTATCGGCGTGGCATCGGTGTACCGCGCACTGCGATTAACGTAAATCAGATCGGAGAGCTGCGCGGCTTACTTACTGTGATGGCGCCATCGTGCCCGTCGTCTTTAAGCGCGACGACCGCACCCAGCCTTGCACGTCGCTGCCGTCCGCGCGAAGATACATGACAGACGTCCAGCCATCGTCGGTTGCCGAGTAGGCGATCACCGCATCACGCGGGATGATGAAGATGCCGATCATGGGACACGACTCGTTCGGTGCCATGTAGAATTGGAGTCGTCCTGCACCGATCACGACCTGCGCCAGGGGTGGGGAGAAGATCGGCGCCTCAGTCTTCGAGAGCGCGCGACAGTCGGTGGCTGCCTCCGACGAGCCGACCGTCATTGGACAGAGCGTCGTGATGCTGAGGAACGTCAGGAAGGCGATCCGGAGCATGCGCTTGATCGTCATAGATGCCTCGGTCGCCCGCCTGCCCCCGGCGTTCCTGCACGAGCGATCGGTCGAGCCCTAAAGCTTCGAAACGGCGAGACGATCGATAGTCTGACGAGGTCGAGACCGTCACGGCCGCACATACCCATGCGCCTCCGGCGACGTAAAGGGTACATAGACGAGGTGGTGAGAAAGCGCATCATCTCGGCGACTGGCGGCCGATCATGCGCGGAGACGATGTCGATGGCGCGCCAGCGTCATCGCGGTCGTTGCCTCTACAAAACCAAAGGCGCGAGCCATCGCGACCGAGGCAGCGGCGGAGGTCGAGCCGGGCGGCGACAGCAGCACGGGCTCGTCTTTCGACGCAGCCGATGGCCGCGTGACCGCTGGTGATGGTCTGCGCGCCGTGCGCGCGGCCAGCATCGGCGGGCGGGATAGGTATCAAGACAGACGGTAGGCTCGCCAAGGGACACGTCGTCTCGATCAGCTCGCATCCTGCGGATGCTTCGCCTCTCGACCCGACGCAAGCGGATGCCTGTCGCCTCGATGACCTCGCTCGCAAGCTCGCTCGCTCCTCGATGCACACGGCATCCGCTTTATTGAGCGAGTTGTTCGTCGAGCTATGCGTAACGGATAATGCTATATATACAAGTAATTAATTGCGTCACCTTATCTGCATATGAGATTATTTGCTTACGGTTTGTGCGACCGTTACACTGCGCATGTAAGGACATCATGATTATCAAGAACTATTATGGCCGTACTGGGTCTGGAAAATCCAGCGTCATGAAGGAGGGCATTGTCGCGAGGCAAGGCTGCTATATCCTCGTCGTACCCCGCAAGAACTCGATTGATGAGAGCTACCACGATCTCAATAAGCTCGCTCGTGGCACCGGCGTCAAGATCAGCATACGGAAGTTCTTGCGAGAGAACCGCAAGCGACACAACACGAAGATCGCGCAGGAAATTATAGACTGCATCGCGCAGTTCGATGCTGACGCCGATCACTGCTGCCTCATCATTACGCAGGCCGCGTTTCAGCTTCTTGACCTGAGCGGATGCGCAGGCTGGCACCTCCGGCTCGACGAGCTTCTCGTCAATGGCAATCCGAGCGGCGTGCTGTTCGCGCCGATCATGCATGCAGGTATTGCTTCGATATACACGATCGAGCCGCTGACCGCTGAGGACCTCGTTGCCGGTATCGATGAAGACCTGAGGCGGCTATGCTTGCGGCCAAACGTCAAAGCGGCCGATGTCATGCAGGACCCGCAGCTTGGCAAAGAACACCAGAACCTGTTCTTCCGCGTCGCATCACCGATCCCAACGTACATCGATGCGCAGAGCCTGGATGAGATTGCGCAACGTCGCTGCTGGTGGTGCTCGCCATGGACGCTCGACCACGCGAAGTGCTTCGCATCCATCGAGATCGCGGCTTGCGACATCGAGCTATCGCTGATGCACCTGCTGTCTCCGAGACCGTATGAGATGGTGCTGGTCGGGGCGCCGGTTTCGACAGCGCGCATCCGCATCTTGTACTTCGACGCCAGCAAAGCGACGTGCTCGGCCGAATACTGGAAAACCGATCAGGGCAAAGCCAATCTCGCACTGGTCGGCAAAGAGATGGCCCGACGTGGCGGTGTTGATTTCTGGACCTGCAACGAATCGGCCGAAAGCGTGCTCAAGCCGTTGATGCCGAAGCATAGCGCGATCCGAGAGCGCAAGCGCAAGGATGGCGGTGATGCCGAGGAACTGAATGAGGTGGATGGCACCTGGATAAGGCAGCAGCAGGACGGCATCAACAACTACCGGGAGTGTACGTCCTGCGCCATTATCATCAGCTCGAAGGCGCAGGAGCACGAGGCCATCTTCGAGAAGCTGAACCCAGCCGCGAACCGGGCCGCGATCTCGAAGAGCCGTGAGGATGGCTTGATCTTCCAGTTCGTTTCACGCGGCGCACCCCGCTGCGAGGACTTTGCAGGTGAGTACACGATCTACGTCTACGATCGACAGCAGGCCGAGGCGTTGCGCGACAAGCTGCTCGGATACGATTTCCCGCTGACGGAGATCGAGCACATAGCGCTCCCAGGCTTCACCGATCGTGTCCGACCGGCACAGGGTCGCAAACCAATCTACTTGACGCCGGAGTCGCGCAAGGAGGCGGAGCGTGCCAGCAGCAGGGCTCGCTCGAAGAAGAGCCGTGACAAGAAGAAGCTTGCCGCGTCGCATGCGAGATCAGTTCGACCAGAGCCGGGATGGTGTCTTGGAGGGGAGGGAGACAACCATGCTGGGTGACGCGTGCTTCGACTTTATCGACGCTACCGAGAGGGCGGCCGTGAAGCTGGCCGAGGCCGTTCACTGGTACTCGGCGCCAGACGGGACGTGGAACTACGGCGAGGAGATTGACGCGCTGCACCTGCGTGGGGTTACGACATCATCCTCAAACGTCGAAGGTGGCGTGATTGGCTACAAGCCGATCTGGCTTGCGAGGTTGAGGTGGAACAGCTCGCCTTCGCGAATGTAGCCGCGCAGCACCGCCGTAGAACGATGTCGTGTCTGCCGGGCGATGATCCGCTCTTCGACCCCGGCCTGGGCGGCCATCGTGGCAAATCCAGCGCGGCACGAGTGCGCAGAATATCGCGTCGCGTCGTGACCGGCAGCACCAAGCCGCTTCTTGATAACCTCCGAAACGTGCCGGGCGGTCAGCGCCGCCCCGATCCGGCCGTGCCGCGTCACCGAGCGGAACGCTGGTCCAGCAATGATACCTGACCGCGCGATCCAGGCGGCGTAGGCCGCCACCGGGCACGTCTTGGTGCCCGTGATGCCGATCTGCACGAGTTCACCCGCACCATCCTGGTCGCCCTTGCTGCGGCGGAGAAGAACGCGCAGGCCGCCGGGGACGTGGGTGATGTCGGCCACGTCGAGGGCGACGACTTCCGAACGACGCAGCGCCCCGGCCAGCGCGACCAGGATAAGAGCGCGGTCGCGTACGTCGAGCAGACGGCTGCCGCAGCCCACAAGGGCCTGTCGGACGAGCGGAACGGTCAGAGGTGCCGCCTGCCGCTGACGGGTGCCCACGGCCCTCCGCAACCCCGCAAGCACGTCTTGAATCGCCGGGTGGCAGGTATCGCACGGATGCTCGGCCAGCCGGTGCGCGACGGCGATCGCGGAAACCCTCCGCCCAATCGTCGCCAGCGCCAGCACATCGCGGTGCGCGGCGACGTACAGCCCGATCGTCGTCGGAGCGGCCGGGAGCGCGGCGAGTCCCACGCCCGAACACCAGTTTTCGAAGTGCGTCCAGTCGGACTGGTAAGCGCGCTTGGTCGCCACCGCCCGCGCGTTCTCGGCCAGGGCGGCCGCCTCGTCGGCGAGCGCCACGAGGGAAGCCGTCATCAACGAGGGGGTGTTCGAAATGGCGGGCAGCGTGGTCATCGTCATCCCCGGATCGTGATCTCAACCGCGTCCGGCGAGATGCCGAAGGTCAGGGCGAGGCCGCGCTTCGCCTGCGCCATTGTCAGCGGCCGATCGCGGTCGTCGTCGATCGGACCAGTATTGGCCAGACCAGCATCACCTGGACCGGCATCGTGGGGAAGGCCATCATCGAGATCGGCGTGCGGGTTTCCAGCGATGACCTCGCTGGGCAGGGGCATCGCGTCGGGATCGGGTTCCGGCATCGGCTGCCAGTCCAACCCGTCGAGGTCGAGGCCAAAGCCCTCCAACGTCGTGTAGTGCACGGGGTAGCGGTCGCCGGTCCACTTCTTCGGGATGGAGATCAGCGCGTACTCGCTGAACGCGAACATGAAGCGGACATCGCTCTCCTCCGATGGCGCGGGTGCGATGTCTTTCACCCGGCCAACCAGGAATGCCTCGCCGTGCTGCTCGGGGCCTTCCGACCACGCCGCCTTCGTGTTGCGGGTGCAGACGACGTACTCGCACAGCCGCGCCCGGTGGCGGGCGAGGCGCCAGGAGGCGCTGCCGCCCTGGGCCAGGATCAAGGAGACGGACTTCCCGGTGAAGGTGACGGCGATCGGCGTGTGCGCCTTGGTGATGGTCGTGGACGAGTGGGTCATGGCGGGTTCCTCCGCAGCGGCGGGCTGCTGCGGGTAATCTCGCATATTCTCGGAGGTTGTCGATAAGAAAATCTATTTTTTATCCGCCAACATCCGAAAGTGATCTGGCGGGCGATACCGTTCGCTTATCGACGGTCAAGATGCGTATATGAAAAATAAGATCACCTTGACGTTGACCCGATCAATCGGGCATGCGACATCAATTATGCAGATGCGCTGCATATTATCACGGTAGGTCATGCCCAGCTTCACCAAGACCCAGATGCTCGACGAATTCCGCACGATCGCCCTCTACGAGGCCGACCACATCCTGATGCTGCGCGGTGCTGAGATCGCCGCAACGGTGATCGGCTTCGCCCTTGATGATGAGGGCGAGTACCTCGACCGTCCCGCCAGTCTGGTAGACCTTCAGCTCTTCCCAATCACCAGTGCCTTCGAGCGGGGCTACGACTTCGCGTTTCGCCCGAGCTTTATCAACTCGCTCGGTCTGCACGAGGTGCAGGACCTGTTGACGTTCATGCAGGCCACTCCGAAGGCTGGGGGCATTAAATCCGGCGCCGGAACCCATCTGTTCATGACGCCGGACGGATTCTGCCAGACCGTCGCCGATGCTGCCTTTGCCCGCTGGAAGCTTGAGTACGAACCGGGCTCCGGAAATTTCACAGCGCGGGAGCTGGCGCTCCTCGCCGAGATGACCGAGGGCGCCGTGCGAAACGCAATGTCCGACAAGCAGGAGAAGTCGGAGAACAAGCTTCACGCCATCCCCGGCACCAAGAATCCGGTCCTGGTCGAGCACGCCGAAGCGGCGCGCTGGCTGCGTGGTCGCCGGGGTTTCGTGCCAACACCCGATCGGCCCCGCGACGATCGCTTCCTCGCCGAGCATCTCGCCAACATTCGATCGGTCACTGCACTCGGTGACCTCCTCCGCATCCGTCTCCTCGCTACCTTCCGGTCCTTGCAGATCGCCGCCGAAAAGCTGCGGTGGAGTATCGCGACCCTCGACGGCTGGCTGATCGGCACCCAGACCTTCGACGCGGATCAGGCCGAGGCTCTAGCTCGGGCTCTCGACCTCGATGTGGCGCTCTTCCTCGGCAAAGCGCTCGAAGCAA
The DNA here is from genome assembly GCA_937873345.1 of uncultured Beijerinckiaceae bacterium. Taxonomy (GTDB): domain Bacteria; phylum Pseudomonadota; class Alphaproteobacteria; order Rhizobiales; family Beijerinckiaceae; genus RH-AL1. Next base: position 17,880 of record CALMRL010000007.1, read on the forward strand.
CCTTCCGCCGCGACCATGCTCAAGGTGCGGCATGAAGCTCAGCTTTCACGCCGCGCAGCGGCTGCAACAGCGCGCAATTCCGCCTTTCGTCGTCAAGCTGCTGACCCAGCACGGCACGGCCACCCGAGCGTGTGGCGCCGACCGCCTCTACTTCGACAGAGCCGCGCGCGAACGCCTCAGCGACGACTTCGACGGCATCGACAACATGAAGATGATCGAGCGCTGGCTCGGTGTCTACGCGATCGTTGGCGATGACGGCCGTGTCATCACCGTCGCCCACCAGACCAAGCGTCGGCGGCGACATTAGCGCTGCCGCCGACACTGGCGACCGCATCTTCCTCAGCTTCAACATTGCCCTTAACGGAATACCATGGACCCGAAACAGCAGCCCTGCCTTCCGTCCTCTGGCCGCATCAACTGCACCCTATGTCATGGGCGCCCGATCGTCTTTGACGAGACGCGTACGTCTCGCGACGAGCCGAATTGGCGGCTGACCGCCAACCCGCTGGCCTGGGGCAATGATCGCCCCGAGGTCCTCGTACTCGGCTTCTCAAAGGGGCCGAGCCAAGCAGGCGAGCTACGGCACCTATCGCACAACGACATTCCTTTCCGGAAGGGGCGATTGAACGTCGGCAAGATACTCGCTCACGTCGGCCTGCTTTCCCAGGCTCCGCCCGAGCAGTTGAAGCGAGCGGTCGAGGCAGCAGTTACCGATCGCACCGGCCGCTTCGGTTGGGGCTCGCTGATTCGCTGCACCGTCGAGCGCTTCGACAACGCGAAGAATAAGTGGGTCGGAAGCGGCGGCATGATCGACCCGTTCATGCAGTCGCGCTTCGGGCAGAACGTCTCGACGACCTGCGCGACGCGTTTCCTCCGCGACCTTCCCGCTGAAACCAAGCTCGTCGTCTTGTTTGGCCTCGGCGCGCGCGGCTCCTACGTGTCGGCAGCGCGTAAGATCATCGCGACGGCCCGGCCCGGCGCGTGGCGCACGGTGAACGAGGTCGCCTACACCGACGGCCGGATCACCATCGTCCACGTCGAGCACTTCGCCTCGCAGGGCGCGCTTCTGCCGAACTGGCTCGGGCAGAACCGCCACGAGCGGGCGCGCCTCGGTCTGCTTGCTCGACAAGCAGTTGCCTCCGCCGTTGAAGTCTAGCCCGGCCGGGAGATCGGGCTTCGCTCATTGTCGATCCGACGGGATACACCACCGGGGCCGGATGAAGGGCGTTCTCCCTCATCCAGCAGAAGGTCAGGGTATCGATCTGCTAGACCTTCTCGTATTACGGTTACCATGAAACATCTTCGCTTGGCAGCCAGCATGCTCGGTGTATTCGGCGTCGCCAGCTCGGCTGCTGCCATCGAGTTTGAGGCTGGCATCGGGCCGACTATCCACGAGCGATGCCACATGGATGCCTGCAACTTCGCCACGCTTCAGAGCAGCGCTCCAGTGGCGACAATGCGAGATGGGACGCTGTTCGCGATCTCTGGTGTCGGCTGGGGCGCCGGATACGCGCGGCGCCAGGACGATCGCGACGAGTATTCCTTCCCCCCAAATAGCGTGAGTGCGAAGAAGCCGTTCATTTGGATGGCCTTCTGCTCGAAAACCCGATCATACATGTTCTACTTCTCTGAGGGCTCGTGGCAGGCGGTGCCGTTGCGACCCGGAGACGATCAAGCAGTGAACGGCTTCAACGAATCAGCGTACCAAGACTACTGGGCATCGTGTCATCACTTCTTCCCGGCCAATGAAGCGCTGATCGCGAAGATGGCGCCAAGGCTCGGCTACAATCTGCATGGCGGCTGGCCGGGTGGTGTTGCGCCGGAGCAGATCAAGCAGCCTTTCGACCTGTTGCGTTGAGCCAGCAGCCTCTGTCTGCAAGCTCTTTTATGCAAGCTTAGAATGTTCGGAGCATCTTTTCTGCACCTAAGATAAATACATGCATGCACAGCCTCTTTCTCCCCATCGGCACAGCCTACTTTGATGCTTGGCGGTCTCACCGTCTCTTTTCTGCTTGCCGCGCGTTCGCCCTGCACATCGACCCTGACATGACCGCTCAAGCCGTCTACCAGTCGCACTCCAGACAGGGCTGGACCTTCAACCTGACGACCGAGGCAGCGCGTGATCGCCTCGCATGGTTTCACGATCAGCTCGCGCCCACTGTGATCACCGAGGAGCCGTCTCGGCATCACCCGGTCGAAGTTGGTGCACATGACGCGGCGATCGCGCTCTTCACGCGCTGAGATCATCGAGCGCGAGCGCAAGGCGGCTGAGGTTGTCGCCGAGCTGATGCTGCTCGGTGCCTACGAGGTGGCTGCCAGCGTCCTCCGTTGCTGGCACAACCGCCTGTTCGGTGATCCCAGGCAGCATCGGCCGCGCTGTCGCTCCGTGTGCTGCTTCTCCTGCCGTAGACCGTCTCTCGCCGCGTGGTGGCGCAGCTTCGTCGCCTGGAGCCGCAACCGGGGGGCGAGCTGCTATTTCGGCCTGCTGCTCGCTGATCCGCTTGTCGAGCTGCCCGCGGTCGCTAAGCGGCTCCGGAACCTGAGGGACCGGCTCGCCCGCGACGAGAGCTGGTTGTTCGCCGACCTCGCCCTCTTCGGCATCACCGACGGTAGCACGCTGCACATCCTGGTCTCGCATCCAGGCATCAGCCGCATGCACGTGCAGAAACGGCTGCGCATACTGTGGCCGAAGATCGTGCTGGCGGATGTTCCGACCTCGCCCTCGTTCGAACTGTCGCCGAAGATGATAGCGCAGCTCGGCGCCGGTCGGCGGGGTCTTCAACGCGCCCGGTTCGTCGTACTCCCTCGTCGTGACGCAAGTTTCTGATTTCTCAGTGCTGCTGCCTCACCTCGACCGTCGGCTTGAAGCATAAAGCTGTTGCTACCATCCGGTAAGCAACCACCGCCGCTTCACGCTGTTGTCGCCGGACCGTCAAGCCAAGAGTCTTCCCTGCCTCTCCATACGCGGCGTGGCCAACACGAAAGTGAGCCATGCGCCGCAACCTCCCAGCCTTGCTCATCGTGCTGAGTGTGACCACCTGCGCGAATGCTCCGGCCGACAAGTACCATGTCACCACAGCGGAGAAGCTTGCCTGCATCTCGTATGCCGAGAGGTTTTGCATCGCGGCCTATCCTGATGAGGACAAGCTGGTCGGCTGCATGAGGGCGAACCGTACAGCCCTCAGCGATGAATGCGGAGCGGCTTTTGACACTGGCATGAAGCGACGAGGTCTTCGCTGACAGTAGCCATCGCGATTGCGCCGCCCCTCAACGCTGTTTGCGATGATGGGCAAACGCTGCGGACTGAGCAGGGGCAGCGGCTCTACAATGCTTTGAAGCGAGTATCCAACGTCTCTGGCGAGCTGGAAAAGCCCTGAGCGATGCTGCTCGACAATCTGAAGACGACGACGCTGTGGCTCGCCTCCGGCACCGAAGCCGTCGCCGCGCTGATCATCAGCATCGCGGTGATCGAGGGCGCGCTGAAGGCGCTGTCGATCTTCCTCATCCGCCCGGAGGTCGGCGGTGCCGCCGACCGGCAGCAGGATGCAAAGGAGGTGGTCCGCCTCAAGCTCGGGCGCTGGCTCGCCCTGGTTCTGGAGTTCGAGCTGGCCGCCGACATCCTGCGCACGGCGGTGGCGCCGAGCTGGACCGAGATCGGCCAGCTCGCGGCGATCGCGGCGTTGCGCACCGCCCTGAACTTCTTCCTGCAACGCGAGATCGACGGCGCCGAGGCGCGTAACATCGCGCGCGGCAATCCTCCGTCCGCTCCGGCGAGCTAGACGCCCATGCACCTCTTTGGCATCGACTGGGTCGGCGTGAACGCCGACAACGGGCGCAAGCTGCTGCTATCCCTCGTGTTCGTCGCGGCGACGCTCGGCACCGGAGCGCTCCTGCGTGCCACGCTCGGGCGGCTGATCGGCAGCACCACGACGACGAACATCCAGACCAAGTTCTGGGCACGGCAGGGCGTCAGCCTGCTCACCGCGATCGTGCTGATCCTCGGCCTGATGTCGATCTGGTTCAGCGACCCGGCTCGCCTCGCCACCGCCTTCGGCCTGATGTCGGCGGGCCTCGCCTTCGCCCTCCAGCAGGTGATCACCTCAGTGGCTGGCTACTTCGTCATCCTGCGCGGCGCCAACTTCACCGTGGGTGACCGCATCTCAATGGGCGGGGTGCGCGGCGACGTGCTGGCGCTTGGCTTCATCCAGACCACGATCATGGAGATGGGCGAGCCTGAGGGCTCCGCTTCCGAGCCGGGCATGTGGGTGAAGAGCAGGCAGTTCACCGGCCGCATCGTCACCGTGTCGAACTCCAAGATTTTCTCCGACCCGGTCTACAACTACACGCGCGACTTCCCCTTCATCTGGGAGGAGATGATGCTGCCAATCACCTACGAGGGAGATGCCGAACGTGCCGAGGCGATCCTGCTGGAGGCGGCCCGGCTGTACTCGGTCGATGCGAGTACGATGGCGCAGGAAGCCAAGGACGAGCTGCAACAGCGCTTCGGCGTGCAGCCGATCGATCTTCAGCCCGGCGTGTTCTGGCGACTGACCAGCAACTGGCTGGAGCTGACGGTGCGCTTCCTCGTGCACACCCACGAGATCAGGCGGCTGAAAGACCGGATGAGCCGCCACATCTACAAGGAGCTGAAGATCGCGGGCGTAAGCGTCGCCTCCTCGACCTACGACATTGTCGGCCTGCCGCCGCTTCGGGTGCAGATGAAGGACGGACAGATGACGGGCGGCATACAGCGCGGCGACGGTGGGAAGGTGCTCGACGTTGACGGCCGAGGCGCATCCTCGAACAGCGCGTGATCGGCTTGCGGAGGCGATGATTCCAGGGCCGATCGGTTCGAGCCAGCAGCCTCAACGACGATGCAGCGGCGAAGAGCGAACTGGAACAACGGCTAGTCGGCACGGCTCTACCATACGATAGGTTGAGAAGCCCACTTCAGCGGGTTACCTGCGAATGCCTCATGGGAAAGCATCTCTTGTTAAAGTGCCGCAGCGAGAGGCAGTGTAGCCAGCTCATCATGATCAATTGATACGATGGCTGGGATGGCATGACGACGAGCGGCACCCAACATCGCGCTGCGTCCATGGGCGATCCCTTCCTGCGCAAGCTCGAAACCTTCGGACCGCTACCCGAGCCGGACAGAGAGTTGATCCGCTCGATCAGCACCCATTCGGAACACATCAAGGCGGCGGCCGACATCATCTGCGAGGGCGAGAAGCCCGGTGAAGTGAACCTCGTCACCGAAGGCTTCGCCTACCGCTACAAGCTGCTGGCGGGCGGCAGCCGCCAGATCGTCGCCTACCTGATGCCGGGCGACATCTGCGACCTGCACGTCTCGTTCCTCAAGGCGATGGACCACTCCATCGCTGCGCTGACCGACACCCAAGTCGTCAAGCTGCCGCGCGACCAGATCGAAGCGCTGCTCGATCGCCCCGCGATCTCGCGCGCCCTGCTGATGGTGATCATGACCTACGAGGCGAACGGGCGGGAGTGGCTGGCCAACATCGGGCAGCGCCCGGCCGAAAAGAGGATCGCGCACTTCCTGTGCGAATGGCATCTTCGCCTTCGCTCGATCGGTCTCGCCACCGACGACACCTGCGAGTTCCCGCTGACGCAGCACCACCTCGCTGAGACGAGCGGTCTATCGGTCGTCCACGTCAATCGCGTACTTCAGAGCTTGCGCAGGCGTGGTCTGATCGTGCTGAAGTCGCGGCAGCTCAGCTTCCCCAAGCTCGACCGGCTGTGGGACATCTGCGGCTTTCGCTCGAACTACCTGCACATGTACGGCAGGTGGGGATCGTAGCGGCCTCGTCCGTGCGGCCGACACGTTCAGCCGTAGTGCATCGAGCCGGTGTAGGTCAGCGCCGCCGAGTAGATGATGCTCTGCACGTCATTGCGGACGACGACCACGAACGAGCGCCGGTCGTCGTCGTCCGAGACCTCAGAGAGTGCGATCTCAGGGAGCAGCCGCCGCACCTCGCCGCGCACTGCCGCCGCATCCAGGAACTCGATGCCCCGGTCATCGATGTGAGCCGCCCGACCATCGTAGATGTCGAAGAAGTAGCGCATCATCATGTGCTCCACGCTGTCAGGCGCGAGCACGAACCTCTCACGGTCGCTGGCGCCTGGGGTGAACGGCCTGCGATGTTTTGTCATATGAGATCGCGAGTACGGGAAACCACCAGTCGGTATGGCGACCGCCCTTCACACCAGATTGCAACGCCTTGGCGTTGTAGCGATCACCTCGCCGCACAATGGGCACGGGGACGATCAGCCAGCGGCGGAGCGCTTGTACTTCGTTGCCATGTCAGCCTCGATCAGCGACCGGATGCGTGCTGCCATCGTGGCGAATACGAACAGATTTGATCAGCGCCTCGGTCGTGGCGGCAGCTACAATCTTAGCCAGCGGTCCCCACCGACGCCGGTCGATTGGTCATCGCCCGTTGAGGCGTCAACACCACGCTTTGTCATTGTGCGAGCAGACGTTGGCGACGCTGCCACGTCGCCGCCTTGGTGAGCATCTGCGAGAGCTGTTCGACCGAGTAGGGCTTTTGCAGCAGCTCGAAGCCATAGGTGCCGTTCTGCGCCAGCACATGGCTGTAGCCAGAGGTCAGCACCACCGGTAGGTCATGGTACAGGCTACAGATTTGCTGTCCCAGTTCGATGCCGGTCATGCCCGGCATTACCACGTCGGAGAACACCACGTCGAAGCGCTCGGCGCCGCCCGCCAGCTCCGCGAGCGCAGCGCGGCCGTCGGTCGCCAGCACCGTGGAATAGCCGAGTTCGCTCAAGGTCTGCACCGCGAAGGCGCCGACATCGACGTTATCCTCGACGACCAGCACGCAAAGTCCGTGACCATCGACCAGCGCCTCCGGCTCGTCGGGAGCCATGGTCCAGTCGGGCGCGGCGACGCGCGGCAGAAAGATCGTGAAGGTGGTGCCCTCGCCCAGCGTGCTCGCCACCGCCACATCGCCGCCGGACTGCTTGGCGAAGCCGAACACCTGAGACAAGCCGAGACCGGTGCCTTTGCCGACCTCCTTGGTCGTGAAGAACGGCTCGAAGATGCGCTCGATCAGTTCGGGCGGGATGCCCGAGCCGGTGTCGGCCAGGGCAACCGCGACGTAGGAGCCTTCAACTCGTGTACGCCCTTGCGCCGCCGGAATGGCCTCGATCGCCGTCGCCTCGATCGTGATCTTCCCTTCGCCGTTCATCGCGTCGCGGGCGTTCGCGGCGAGGTTGACGAGCGCGGTGTCGAACTGGCTGGCGTCGGCGTTGATGAAGCAAGGCACGTTCGGGAGCTTGATGACGAGCTGAATGCGTGAGCCCGTCAGCGTCCTCATCATGTCAGCGAGGGCGCGCACGCTGTTGCTGACCGAGAACACCTCGGGCTTGAGCGTCTGACGGCGCGCGAAGGCGAGGAGCTGCCCGGTCAGCTTGGCCGCGCGGTCCACCGTTTCGGAGATCGCATCGACGTAGCGGATGCGCCGAGCCTCGGGAAGGTTCGGACGTTTGAGGAGATCGACGGAGGAGCGGATCACGGTCAGCAGGTTGTTGAAGTCGTGCGCGACACCGCCGGTGAGCTGGCCGATCGCCTCCATCCTCGTCGTCTGCCGGAGCATCTCGTTGGCACGCTCGATCTCGGCGACCGCCGAGGCCACCTCGCGCTGAAGCTTGTCGCCATTCTCCCGCAGCATCGAAATCGTGAGGGCAACCGAGGTAGCAACACCGAAGAACACGATGACACCGAGGCCGATGCCGACATCTTGCACGACGAAGCTGTGCGTTGGCGGAATGAAGAAGTAGACGGCTTCCAGCGTCGAGGCGGTCGCGGCGACGATGCCGCCGACACGGCCGAGATAGAACGAGGACAGCATGATGGCTGGGAAGAAGAACAGGAACGGCAGGATCGGGACGCCGAGCGAGGCTTTGATCAGCGCGCAGATCGACACGGCGGCGATTGCACCTGCGATCCGGGTCGGCAGCCCACACGTTGAAGAGCGCACCGAGTTGGTTCCGCAGACAAAGATGCCTGTGCTCATCCCCGCCCGAGAAGACGATCTCGACCTATCAGGCAATCTTCGTCCGGCATAGCCGCCGATCGATCTCGGGCCGGGTGACAAGCGACACCCTCAAGCGGCAGGGGCACCGCCGGAGACCGGGAAAGGCGAATGGATGCTCCGCAACCTTCAGTCGCGGTGACGAGCGCAAACGAAGCGTGAGGTGCCATCAATCCCGACTTCGAGCATGTTCGCGAAGAGCAAACGCACCGGTGCCGCTGAACGACCTTATCATCTCCGGCTTTGCGTCGTGACGGACGGCACGGGCTGTCTTCGGAGCTACTATGACCAAGAACACTCGCCCGCCCGTTATGGCCGTCGCTGCGGCCGCAGTCCTCGCCGTTGCGGCGGCCGGTCTCGCCTACAGCGCGCTGGGCGTCGATCATCGTCGGCGACTCGGACCCGCACTCGCCGGACGGCGAAGCGATCTCGCGACGGCTGGAGGCCGCATCACGCTGTACGAGGCGGGAGGCGGTGAGGGAACGCCACTTCTGCTGATCCACAGCATCAACGCAGCGGCAAGCAGCTACGAGATGCGCCCGCTCTTCGAGCACTACGCGGGCAAGCGCCCCGTCTACGCCATCGACCTCCCCGGCTACGGCCTCTCCGAGCGGCGCGATCAAACCTATACGTCTCGCATCATGGTCGATGCAATCGAGGCAGCGATGAGCGAGATTGCGGGTCGGCACGGCGGCGCCCCGGTGGACCTGATGGCCCTCTCGCTATCCTGCGAGTATGCGGCGCGCGCCGCCCTGGAACGGCCAGATGACGTGCGAACGCTCGGCCTGATCAGCCCGACGGCATTCGACAAGGCCCTTGCGGGATACGGCCGTGCGCAATCGACGAAGGGCAACGCTGCGAAGCTGGCCCTGGTCTCCGTTCCGCTTTGGAGCCAAGCCCTGTTCGACCTCGTCGTCAGCCGCGCCAGCATGCGGTTTTTCCTGCAAAAGACCTTCGGCTCCAAGTCGATCGACGAGGAGCTATTCGCCTACGACCAAGCGTCGGCTCACCAGCCGGGCGCCCGGCACGTGGTGTGGTCGTTCCTCTCCGGCTACCTGTTCGCCGACGACGCGACACGGGTTTACAAGGCGCTGACGCTGCCGATCTGGACCTGCCATGGGCATCGTGGTGACTTCGTTGATTACAGCAAGGAACGGGAGGTAGCGGGCAAGCCGAATTGGCACTTTGCCGAGTTCGACACTGGCGCCATGCCGCAGTTCGAGTGCCTCGATGGGGTTGTGGCCTCATACGATCGCTTCCTCGACCATAGCGGCTAAAATATTGCCAGACCTTCGTGATCCAGAGCGGGTAACATCGAGTTCGATATTTGGATCGATGCCCCCAAACAACAGCAACACGTTGTAAGCAGATGACGCTCCATCAGCTTGAGATGGCGGCTACGGACACCTTTAAGACTATTGGGCGATCGTGCCTGCGGCGGCGTGGCAAGTCACCGCTTCCGCATGGCCTACTGCCGCAGCGGGTCCGGCTGATCCTTCACCGGCAACATCTCGCGGAGTCGGTCGTGCACGATTTCGACGCTGAACGGCTTCGGCAGGAACGTTGCGCCATCCGGTAGGTCGTCTGGACCGGGCGTCATCTGCCCGGAAGCGACGACGATCTGGATGTTTGGCCAGCGCTGCGCGGCCTCGCGCGCCAGCGAGAAGCCATCTCGACCACCGGGCATCTGCACATCGGTGAATAGTACGGCCACCTCGCCCCGGTGCTGTTCAAGCACGGTGATTGCGGCCTCCACCGTCATCGCCTCCAGCGGGCTGAACCCCGCTTCGGCCACAATCTCGATCGCTGCCATCAGGATCATCGGGTCGTCATCAACGACAAGGGCGAGGGGGATGCTTTGGTCCATGGTCTCCAACCATAGGATGGTCGAAAGGTCCCGCGCATCGACAGGCCCGATAGGGGCATGAACGTGCAGATCAGCGGCTGCCATGCGCCAAGGACAACCGTGGTTTGGACCTCGGCGAGGGTACGCGAAGGCCTGCAAAGCGCGTTGTCTATGCTGGCCTTCCTGCCGTAATAAGTTTTCGCGAACGGGAGGAGATCGTTGCGGCAGATTGGTGAGGGCGCCTCTCGGGAGCAGCATAATGCCGGTGATCAGCGCGAGCAGACGGACGATACCAGACGGGCTCAGCGCCGCGACGCGATCTTCGAGAGCGCCGTCGATTTCGCCATCGTCGCCACCGACCGCGACGGGCTGATCAC
>CALMRL010000008.1 GCA_937873345.1 uncultured Beijerinckiaceae bacterium
GCGCACCTCGACCTGCAACGGTGCCTGCTGATCATCGGGCACGGGGATCATTCGGATGTCCTCTACCAGCGCCCGCACTTGCTCGCAGACCGCTGCCGCATCGTCACCCTGCAGCGCCTCGTGCAGCCGCTTCACCTCGGCGCAATATACCTCTGCGAGGTTCGGCATCAACCTTGGGGCCGGTGCCTCCATCGTAGCAAGCGCCGCTTCCGACTCGGCCTTGCGCGCTTCCTGCTCCTTCAGCTTAGCCTGCAGGACGGGCGAGTTGCCGTTCTCCGCGATGGCATCGGCGAGATTGTCGACCTTCCTGTTCACACGAGCCAACTCGGTGCTGCGACCTGCCTGTTCGATGTCGCGGGCCCCCTGCTCCCTGTTCCATTCGATGGTGAAACCGCGAGCGAAACTCGCGTAGACCTCCGGGCTCATCAACTGCGTCCGCAGCGCGTCGAGCACCAAGGCCTCGAGGTCCGCGCGCTTGATGGTCCGTTTGTTGGAGCACACCGCGTCGCCCTTGTTGCGTGCCGTCGAGCAACCGAGATGCGTCGCATTGATCATCGAGGCGCCGCTCCCGCACGCCCCGCATTTGGTCAGCCCCGAGAAGAAATGGCGCGGTCGCTGCTGCGACCACATCCCGGTCCTCGCCCCACCCGCCGTCGTCGGAACGCGCGCAGCATCAAGCCCGGCCTGTCGCGCCTTCACGGCCTTCCAAAGCTCGCCGCTGATGATCCGGAGATACGGGACCTCCTGCGTCATCTCGGATCCTGCCGGGTTCAGGCGAGATACCCGCCTGCCGGTATCTGGGTCCTTGACGTAGGTTAACCGGTTCCACACCAGCTTGCCTATGAAGAGCTCGTTGTTGAGGATGCCGGTGCCGTGACGGCGGTTGCCGTTGATCGTGCTCTGCGACCACTTGCCTCCGTGCGGGCCGGGTACGTCCTCGGCGTTGAGGTTCGACGCGATCCGCTTCGGCGACAGCCCGCCGAAGGCGTAGTTTTCGGCGATACGCACGATCATCGCGGCATGCTCCTCGTCAATCTCGCGAAAGCCGCGGTCCACCTCGATACCTTGCTCGTCGACGACCTCGACCTTGCGATAGCCGTAGCTGATGCCGCCCGCCGATGCGCCGGCGGCGATGCGACCGCGCAGGCCGCGGCGGGTCTTCACCGCAAGGTCCTTCAGGAACACCGCGTTCATCGTGCCCTTCAGCCCCACGTGCCACTCCTCGATCGAACCCTCCGTGAGGGTGACGATGGCGATGCCGGCGAACTGGCAGCGCTTGAGGAGGCCTGCCAGATCCTCCTGGTCGCGGGACAGGCGATCGAGCGCTTCGGCGAGGACGATGTCGCACGTGTGCTCCCTGCCGGAAAGCCGAGCCACCGCTTAGGGCATGGTCGGAGCGCACCGCAACCGTGGACCACTGCTCCTGATGAACGCGGGCGTGGCAATCACGCTCCTGATCGGCGGTCGGGGTCGGGCTCTGCAGGTCACTGGAGAACCGGGTGTAGATGAAAACGCGCATGCGCTCCCCGCGGCGGCGTCAGTCTTGCGATCGGACTATGGGCGGCCTGTGTCTCGCTTGACAATAGACCGGCTGTCCATGACGTTCTAAGTGTTTAGTCCTGGCATTTGGTGGGTCGGATCGACCGTGAACCGATCCGGTTCGGCTGTCCAGCATT
>CALMRL010000009.1 GCA_937873345.1 uncultured Beijerinckiaceae bacterium
GCATTCTGACCAGGGTCGCGGCGGCGAGCCCGGCGCCCGCCGGGCCGCAGGCCTGCGCGGCACGCTCCCGACCTTCGCCGCCGGCAGCGGCGTCGAGGCGGCGCGGCGCTCGCTGGCCGCAGCCCTGAGGGCGGCAGGGATCGCCGGCCCCGATCTCGACGCCCGCATCCTGGTCTGCGCCGCCTGCGCGCTCGATCATGCCGCCCTGGTCCGCGACCCGGACCGTCCGCTCGGCACGGCCGCCGACCCCCTTGCAAGCTATGCCGCGCGCCGCCTCGCCGGCGAGCCGGTGTCGCGCATCCTCGGGCGCCGCGAGTTCTTCGGGCTCACGCTGCGAATCGACGAGGCGGTGCTCGACCCCCGCCCTGAGACGGAGGGGCTCGTCGCCGCGGCGATCGATGCGATCGGCGGGCGCAGCGACGCACCGCTCCGCATCCTCGATCTCGGCACCGGCTCGGGGGCGATCCTCTGCGCCCTGCTCGCCGAGCTGCCGCAGGCCTACGGCGTCGCGCTCGATCGCTCGCCCGCCGCCTGCCGCACGGCGCAGCGCAACCTCGCCCCCTTCGCATCCCGGGCGCAGGTGATGTGCGGCGACTGGGACGCAGCCCTTTCCGGATGCTTCGATCTGGTGGTCTCGAACCCCCCCTACATCGCCAGCGCCGAGATCGCCGGGCTCGCGCCGGAGGTACGGCTGCACGATCCGCTCGCGGCGTTGGACGGTGGCGCCAACGGCCTCGATGCCTATCGCGCCATCGCCGCCGGGCTCGCGACGCGGCTCGCACCCGGCGGGACGGTGGCATTGGAATGCGGCTGGCGCCAGGGTGCCGACGTGGCGCGACTGCTGCGCGACGGCGGCCTCGCCGGTGTCGCCGTGCTGAGCGACCTCGCCGGGCACGACCGCGTCGTCGTCGGCACCTTGCCGGCACGCAATTCGCCCGCGCTCCAAGGTTGAGGCGGCCGTCCCCTCAACGATTGAAGGTTAAGGCCATCGCTTCGTCGCGAAACCGCTTGGCAGCGGAAAGGAAACCGCGTAGGAAAACGCCGAGATAAGTTCTGCCGGTCAGGACCTTACGAGCCGAACGAGGCTTTCTCGCCCTTTGGAACGCAGGTCTGGACGCCGCAGCGACAATTGGCGGCTTGGCTTTAGCGTGATCGGGGATCACCAGCCGGACGTCTATTCTTAGGATCGTTTCTCTTGAGGGTGCCAACTTCGGCGATGGGCGCGCCTTTGGCAACGTGCGGGTCTTGCGCCTTCTCGAGATAAGAGGCCCTCCTCGAGAACGAGAAGACTTCATTCGTGCGGGATGGCTCGTGCGATGCGGCAACGAGGCCGCGGCCTGTTCCGGAAGCGTGGCGGCGTCGCCGGGCTTACGTAGGCATTGACTCTTTCACCGACGCTTCGGCGCCCGTCCCGAGGCCCCGATGTCGTATCAATCCATCGGCGCATCTCACCTCTCTCCGTGGCGGATCAACGTTGGACACCGAAGCGATGACAGGCAAGGATCATCGATGAGACCTGGTCAGAACAAGCGGATGCGTGGACGCAACAACAGTAACAACAATCGCAAGGGACCGAATCCGCTCACCCGTTCCTACGAGGCGAACGGACCGGACGTGAAGATCAGAGGTACCGCCCATCATGTCGGCGAGAAATACCTGCAGCTCGCGCGCGACGCCCACTCGGCCGGCGATCCCGTGCGGGCCGAAAGCTACCTGCAGCACGCGGAGCATTATTTCCGGGTGATCGCCGCCGCTCAGCAAGCGCAGAACGGCTACGGTCAGCAACCCGTCGACCTCGACGACGATGATGAAGGCGACGACGGCAGCCTGCCCGACCGCTTCGCATCGCCGAGCGAACGACCAAGCCAGCCGTCCTTCGGGGATCGTCCGCCTTTCCAGCCTCACCAGGGCCAGGGGGGTCAGGGTCAAGGGCACCAGGGCCAGAACCAACAGGGCTATCACGGCAACGGCGGAGAGCGTGGCGGCCAGCCCACCGGGCAGGGCGAGCGCAACTACGCCAAGCGCTACGGGCGCAAGTACGACAACCGGCGCGTGCAGGACCGCGGGGTCCAGGAACGCTACATGCAAGACCGCAACGTCCAGGACCGGCAGCAAGATCGGCAGCAGGACCGCGGATACCAGGGCAACGGTCACGCCGCCGGCCAGGGACATCCTGGTCAGGGGCACTCCAGCCAGGGATACGGGCAAGACCGCGGCTATCGCGGCGATGGGGATCGGGGCGGCCAGCAGGAGCGTCAGCCTCAGGATCGTCAGCCCAGGCATGAG
>CALMRL010000010.1 GCA_937873345.1 uncultured Beijerinckiaceae bacterium
CCACCATGCGTTCCGCATGGTCCCCCTCCCCCGTCTTCGACAGGGGAGGAGATGCGTCCCCGCGTCGGCCCTAGGCCGCCACCGCCTGTAGCCGCGCGTCGACGGCGTAGCTGGCTTGCGTCTTCGCCCTGATCTCGTCGAGCCCGACGCCGTCGGCCGGCTCGACCAGCACCATCCTGCCCGCCGCCTTGTCGATGGTGAACACGCCGAGGTCGGTGATCACCATGTCGATCACGCCCGAGCCGGTGAGCGGCAGGGTGCAGCGGTGCAAGAGCTTGGGCGCGCCCTTGGCGGTGTGCTCCATGATCACCACCACGCGCTTGACGCCGGCGACGAGATCCATCGCGCCGCCCATCCCCTTGATCATCTTGCCGGGGATCATCCAGTTCGCGAGGTCGCCGTTCTCGGCCACCTCCATCGCGCCGAGGATGGCGAGGTCGATGTGGCCGCCGCGGATCATCATGAAGCTGTCGGCGGAGGAGAAGTAGCTCGTCGAGGGCAGGGCGGTGACGGTCTGCTTGCCGGCGTTGATGAGGTCTGGGTCCTCCTCGCCCTCGAAGGGGAAGGGCCCCATGCCGAGCATGCCGTTCTCGCTCTGCAGCTGCACGTGCATGCCCGCGGGGATGTAGTTCGACACCAGCGTCGGGATGCCGATGCCGAGGTTGACGTAGAAGCCGTCCTGCAACTCCTGCGCGGCGCGCGCCGCCATCTGCTCGCGGGTCCAGGGCATCAGCTTGCTCCTTCTTCTGGTGCGGCTTGCAGCCCGGCCTGCGACCAGTCCACTTGCGCCTCGAGGTCGGGCAGCAGCACCACGCTCTCCTGCTCGTTGGGGTCGGTGCGGGCGATCACAGCGATCACCGGCTCGGTCGCCGAGCGGTTGTAGGGCAGGTGCGGCACGTCGGCGGCGATGTAGACGAACTCGCCGGCCCCGGCGATGGCGTGGTGCTGCAACCTGTCGCCCCAGAAGCAGCCGGACACGCCCTTGAGGAAATGGATCGCCGTCTCGTGGCGCTCGTGCTTGTGGGCGTGCGCCCGCTCCCCCGGCGCGATCTCCAGGAGCTGCATGTGCAGCGCCCGCGCGCCTACCGCTTCGGCGGAGATGGCGGGACTGTACATGTGCCCCTGCTTGCCGCGGAAGGCCGCGCCCTCGCGCAGGACGCGAAAGCCGGGCTGCACGTCGTCGGGTGCGTTCACCGCTCAGGCCGCCTTTGGCCTGGTGGTGCGTTTCTCGATCGCCTTCGCCACGCCCGGCGCGTGCACGATGCGCTGCACGAAGATGCCGGGCACGTGGATCGCATCCGCGTCGATCTCGCCGATCTCGACGAGATGCTCCACCTGCACCACCGTCACCTCGCCCGCCGCCGCCATCATCGGGTTGAAGTTGCGCGCGGTCTTGCGGAACACGAGGTTGCCCTCCCTGTCCCCTTTCCAGGCATGGATGATGGAAAGATCGGCGCGCAGCCATTTCTCCATCACGTAGGTGTCGCCCTCGAACTCGCGCAGCTCCTTGCCCTCGGCGACCACCGTGCCGACGCCGGTCTTGGTGAAGAAGGCGGGGATGCCGGCACCGCCCGCGCGGATGCGCTCGGCCAACGTGCCCTGCGGGTTGAACTCCAGCTCCAGCTCGCCCTGGAGGAACTGCCTCTCGAACAGCTTGTTCTCGCCGACGTAGGAAGAGATCATCTTCCGGATCTGCCGGGTTTCCAGCAGCTTGCCCAAGCCCGCACCGTCGATGCCGGCGTTGTTGGAGATCACGGTCAGGTCCTTGACCCCCAGCTCGTGCACCGCGTCGATCAGCACCGAGGGGATGCCGCATAGGCCGAAGCCGCCGGCCATCACCGTCATGCCGTCGTGCGCGACATCCTCGAGCGCGGAGCGGGCGTCGGGGTAGACCTTCTTCATCGCGGGACGTCTCGGGGCGGTGGCGCGGGGTGTTCCTTGGTTAAGGCGGCCCCGCGGCACTGGCAAGCGCGGGCGCGCCCCACCGAACGAGCGGTCCGCGCCTCACTCCCCGACCACGAAGTTGACGTTGGCCTCGAAGGAGCGCTGCGCCCCCTCCGGCGGGGCGGGGAAGGGCGCGGCCTCGCGCACGATGGCGAGCGCCTCCTCGTCGAGCGCCTTGATGCCGCTGGACACGGCGAGGCGCACGCTCGTGAGGGTGCCGCGCTCGTCCACCGTGAAGCTGACGCCAGCCGAGCCGGGGATGCCGAGCTGCCGCCCCATCGACTTGACCTTGGCGAGGCGCGAGAACACGATCGCCTGGTAGCCCACGAGGTCGCCATCGCTCGACTCCTGCGGCAGGGCGACCGCCTGGAACGACGAGGCCAAGGAGCCAAGGCCGGCGGGTTGTCCGGCAGATTGGCCGGCGGCGAAGGCTCGCGCGGGGGGCTCCACGGGCTTCGCCGCCTCGGCCTTCAAAGCCTGCTGCTCAGCCTGCAGCCGGGCGAGCTCGTCGCGCATCGACTGCGCCTCAGCCTGCGCCCTGGCTTCGTCCGCTCGAGCCTGTTGCGCCTGCTCGGCTCGGGCCTCTGCCGCTCTGGCCTGTTCCGCTTGCGCCTGCTCGGTGGCGGACGGCTTCGATGGTTCGGCCTTCGCGGTCTGCGGCTCGGCCTGCTCCTGCCTGCCGTCCTCCGCCTTCCGCTCGACGTCCGCCGCGGCCGCCTTGGCCCCATCCCCC
>CALMRL010000011.1 GCA_937873345.1 uncultured Beijerinckiaceae bacterium
ACACGGCACCGTCGAGCACCGTGCCGGTCGCCACCGTGCCGATGCCGGGCAGGTTGAACGAGCGGTCGACGCCCATGCGGAATCGAAGGTCGGCGGCCGACCCCGCGCCGCCCGCGCCGGCCTCGGCGAGGAGCCGGTCGCGCAGGGCGTCGATGCCCTCGCCGGGACGCCGATGCAGGACGCGCTGCAGGGCGGCGGCGATCTCGGCTGCCACCGCCGAGCGGCGCGGCCCGTCGATGCGATCGCACTTCGTCACCACTACGCTGCCGCGCTTGAGGCCGAGCAGCCGCAGGATGTCGAGGTGCTCGCGGGTCTGCGGCATGATCCCGTCGTCGCCGGCGACGACGAGCAGGGCATAGTCGATGCCGGCGGCGCCGGCGACCATGGTGCGCACCAGCCGCTCGTGGCCGGGCACGTCGACGAAGCCGATCGGCTCCGACGCGTCTCCGGCCGGCCCCGGCATGTAGGCGAAGCCGAGGTCGATGGTGATGCCGCGCGCCTTTTCTTCCTTCAGCCGGTCGGTGTCGACGCCGGTGAGGGCGCGCACCAGCGTCGTCTTGCCATGGTCGACGTGGCCGGCGGTCCCGACGATCATGCCATTTCTTGTGAGACTTGGGCTTGCGCCGGCCGCGCATCGGCGGTCAGGCGTCCCTCCGCGAAGCGTTCCTCGGCCCGGCGCTCGGCTTCCTGCGCCGCCTTCGGCGTCAGCCGGTCGCGGACCGAAGGCAGGAAGCGCGAGGCGAGCAGCGAGCCGCGACGCTCGGCGAGCGTCAACTCGCAGTAGGCCTCGTCCTGGTCGGCCGGCGTGCCCTGTCCGAGGTGCAGCGCCGCGCCGAGCATCGCGGAGGCATCGCCGTCGCCGGCCGAGCTCGCCTGCCGCCACCAGCGCACGGCGCCCGGAGCGTCGCGCTCGCAGCCGAGCGCGTTGTAGAGCACCGTGCCGAGCCGCGTCGCCGCGCCGGCGTAGCCCTTGATGGCGGCGGCCTCGGCCCAGCGCCGCGCCTCGACCGGCTCCTGCGGCAGCATCTCTCCGTCGAGCAGCATGAAGCTCAGCATGTCCTGCGCTTCGCCGTCACCGGCCTCCGCCGCGCAGCGGAACCAGCCCGCCGCCGTCGCATAGTCGCGCTCGACGCCCAGCCCCTCGAAGTGCAGCGTGGCGAGGTTGCGCTGCCCGACACGATCGCCGCCTTCCGCGGCCAGCGTCAGCCAACGCAGCGCCAGACCCGGATCGGCCGGCACGCCGCGGCCGTGGATGAAGCAGGCGCCGATGTTGTTCTGCGCCCGCGCGACGCCGGCCTGGGCGAGCGGCTGCCAGATCGCCAGCGCGCCCTCGTGGTCGCCGGCCTCGGCGAGCGCGCGGGCGAAATCCATCCGCTCGGCCAGGGTCGTCCGGTCGCCGAGCCGCCTGCGCAGCGCATCGAGCAGCCGCTTCATGAGCCCAGGATGAGGAACGGGTTGAGGCAGCCACGCCACCAGCCGTCCTCGCTCAGCATCATGTCGAGGCCGTAGGAGGCGACGTCGTCGGCGATGGGCTCCAGCGCGCCGTTCTTCGTCTGCACCAAGTGCTTCACGTAGCTGCCACAGCCCTCGCACACCTCCGCCGCGACGTCGCCGGTGGAGCCCTCGACCGAGCGATAGGAGATGCCCTTCTCGCTGCCGCAGACCGTGCATTTCACGCGCAGGTGGTTCCACATGGTGCAGCACAGCGAGCAGGTGAGATAGCGGGTGCCCTGCGCCTCGGGCCAAGTGACGATCGTCGAGGAGGCGGGAGCGCCGCCGCAGCAGGGGCACAGCGTCTCGCCGATGTTGCGCAGCTTGCCGTCCTCGATCTGCGCGGCATGAAGCGCGTACCAGACCTGGAGCGCCGCGGCGACCACCGCGCCCTCGGCGAGCCGGTCGACCTCGAACACGCCGTTGGCGACGTCGCGCAGCATGCGCGCGCGCTGGGTGGGCTCCATGGCGGCGAGCGCCGCGACCACGTGGCCGGGTCCATCCTCCAAGATGGCCTTGGACAGCTCGGCGAGCAGTCTGTCGAGGGTGGCGGTGGCGCCGTCCGCCTCGGCGAGCGCAGGGGTGAGCGGCGGCATCTCATAGGCGATCGAGCGCGTCGCGCCCTCCGGCAGCGGCGGCAGGATCGAGCCTTCGACCACGCGGTGCTGCGCCGCCGACAGCTCGGCGAGGAAGGCGAGATAGCCGCCGATCTCGCTGTCCCGGGCGAGTTCGCGGAAGCGCGCGGCGCGCCTGTCGAACAGCACCTGCGGCGTCGGCGTGCGGGCATAGGGAGCCTCGCCGCGCTGCGCGTCGCCCGTGAAGGAGGGGTTGATACCGCCGATCGTCGCCATGGGAGGTGGTATGGTTTCGCCGTCGCGCCGCCGCAAGGGGCGCCGAGGCATGGGTGGAGCCGAGGTGAGACGTGAGAGGCGTCGTGAACGAAGACGCGACGGCGCATGGTAGGATGCGCCGTCGCTCGCCGTGATTGATCGGGGTCCGGCTATTCCGCCGGCCCATGCGAGACCGGGCCCGGCATCGGGGAGTGCGGATCGTTGGCGCCGGGCTCGCCGGCCCGCGCCTCCTCGCGGCCAAGCGCCACCTTGCGTAGCCACTTGCGGTGATGCCGGTAGGCCCAGCCGCCGGTGACGCTGCCGCGGATCATCGCCCGCGTCGTCCCCTTGATCCAGATGCCGGCGTAGATGTGCACGATGATGATCAGGATGGCGATCAGCGCCGCCATCGAATGCGCCGCCAGCGCGTACCGCTTGATGTCGATGCTGGTGTACTTGCCGAAGTACTGGTCCCAGATGACGATGCCGGAGACGAACATCACAGAGATCAGTGCCGACTGGCCCCAGAACACCATCTTCTGCCCGGCGTTGTATTTACCGAGTTCGGGCAGGCCGGCGTGCTTGTTCTGCACGATGTTGCCGAGCTTCCTCATCCATCGGACGTCATCCCGGTTCGGCACGTTGAGCTTGACGAAGCGGACGAACAGCATGGCGAAGGAGACGATGAGGAACACGCCGAACCAGGGATGATAGGCGCGGGTGTCCTGCCCCCCGCCGAACAGGTTCGACAGGAAGAACAGCGAGGGATGGAACAGCGACAGCCCGCTCAGCGTCAGCAGCGTGAACAGGGCGGCGGTGATCCAAT
Source organism: uncultured Beijerinckiaceae bacterium (assembly GCA_937873345.1). GTDB lineage: Bacteria > Pseudomonadota > Alphaproteobacteria > Rhizobiales > Beijerinckiaceae > RH-AL1. The sequence goes on from CALMRL010000011.1 coordinate 3,148, forward strand.
GGTTGATCCGCTGGGTCGTGTTGTAGCGGTCGACGTAGACGCGGCCCTTGCGGTCGGCATCGTGGACGTGACGCGGGATCTGCTCGTCCCGCTTCAGCTCGTCAGTGTGAAGGACGGACATCGTTCCCCCTTCCCTCGCTGGCGTTGCGGTCGTCCTCGAAGTGCGCCATGTCGAATGCGACGGTCTCGTCATTGCTGTCGGTCTCGTCCGGACCCGCCGCCACGTAGTGGAAGAACGAGCCGACGGCGGCCAGCGCCAGGCCGGCGAGGCCGACCACCTTGAAGCCGCCCTTCCATAGCGCGACGATCGGCGAGATCCTCGGATTCTGCGGCAGGTTGGCGTAGAGGCGCGGGTTGTCGGCGTGGTGCAGCACGTACATCACGTGGGTGCCGCCGACGCCCGGTGGGTTGTACAGGCCCGCCTTGTCGAAGCCGCGGCTGTTCAGATCGGCGATGCGGCTCTCGGCCTGCACGATCATGTCGGCCTTGGTGCCGAACATGATGCAGGCGGTGGGGCAGGCCTTGGCGCAGGCCGGGGCCTGGCCGACAGCGACGCGGTCGACGCAGAGCGTGCACTTGTAGACCTTGCGGTCGACGGGGTTGATGCGCGGGATGTTGAACGGGCAGCCCTTCACGCAGTAGGTGCAGCCGATGCAGTTCTCCGAGATGAAGTCGACGATGCCATTCTCGTATTGCACGATGGCGCCGGGCGACGGGCAGGCCTTGAGGCAACCGGGGTCCGAGCAGTGCATGCAGCCGTCCTTGCGGATCAGCCACTCGAGGTTGCCGTCGGGGTTCTCGTATTCGGTGAAGCGCATCAGCGTCCAAACCGAAGGCGAGAGGTCCTCGGGATTGGTGTAGTTGCCCTGGCACGTCTGCACCGGCTGGCGCAGGTCGTTCCATTCCATGCACGCCGCCTGGCAGGCCTTGCAGCCGATGCAGCGCGACACGTCGATGAGCTTGGCGACCTCCTGGCCGCCGCGGACGCGGGGCGGCTGCTCGGTGGAGGCCGAGCGCCGGATGATGTCGAGGGACTGATAATCTGCCATCGGACCCTCCCTTAGGCGACCGCCGGAGCGGTGGTCCGCTCCAGGTTGACGAGAAACGCCTTGAACTCGGGCGTGTTGGTGTTGGCGTCGCCGACGAAGGGGGTGAGCGTGTTGGCGCCGTGGCCCATGATCGTCTCGCCGATGAAGCCCCAGTGGATCGGCACGCCGACCACGTGCACCGGCTTGCCGTCGCAGATCAGCGGCTTGATGCGCTTGGTGACGACGGCCACCGCCTTCACCGAGCCGCGCTTAGACCAGACGCGCACCCAGTCGCCCTTGGCTACGCCCTTCTCCTTGGCCAGCTCCTCGCCGATCTCGACGAAGAACTCCGGCTGCAGGATCGCGTTGATCTTCGCGTGCTTGGTCCAGTAGTGGAAGTGCTCGGTCAGGCGGTACGTCGTCCCCGCGTAGGGGAAGTCCTTGGCGTCGCCGAAGCGCAGCCAGTCGTCCTTGAACACGCGACCCGCCGGGTTGCCGCGCACCTTCGGGAAGGCGATGTTGACCACCGGCGACTCGAAAGGCTCGTAGTGCGTCGGCATCGGCCCGTCGCGCATCAGCTCGCGGCACCAGAGCCTCGCCTGCCCCTCCTCGGTGAGGATGAAGGGGCCCATGCCCTTGTCCGGCGCCACGGTGAGGCCGTAGTCCGGCACGTCGTAGCCGACCCACTTGGCGCCGTTCCACTTGATCAGCGTGCGCTCGGGGTCCCAGGGCTTGCCGTTGGTGTCGGCCGAGGCGCGGTTGTACAGGATGCGGCGGTTGGCCGGCCAGGCGAAGGCCCAGTTCGGCGCGATGCCGGCCGAGTCCGGGTCGGCGGTGATGCGCCGAGCCATGGCGTTGCCCTGCTCGGTATATTGGCCGGAATAGATCCAGCAGCCGCACAGCGTCGAGCCGTCAGCCTGCAGCTGGCCGAAGCCGTCGAGCTGCTTGCCCGCGGGGATCGTCTTCGTCGGGTCGGCCGGGTCCTTGATCGGCGCCAGCGTGTAGCCGTTGACCTCGCGCGCCACCTCGTCCGGCGTCGGCTCGTTGGGATCGAGGTAGGGCCAGTAGGTGTTGACGATCGGGTCGAAGAAGGTACCGCCCTCCTTTTCATAGAGGGCGAGCATCCGCGAGCGGATGCCCGACATGATGGCGATGTCGGTGCGGGACTCCCACGGCGGGTCCTGCGCCGGCCAGTGCCACTGCAGCCAGCGCGCGGAGTTGGCGAGCGAGCCCTCGTCCTCGGCGAAGCAGGTGACGGGGAGCTGGAACACCTCCGTCATCACCTTCGAGGGATCGATCGGGTTGAACTCGCCGTGGTCCTCCCAGAACCGGCTGGTCTCGGTCTCCAGCGGGTCCATCGTGACCAGGAACTTCAGCTTGGCGAGGCTCGCCCGCACCTTGTTCTTGTCGGGGATGGACATCAGCGGGTTGAAGCCCTGGCAGATGTAGCCGTTCATCTTGCCATCCTGCATCAGCTCGAAGGCCTTCAGGATGTCGTAGGTGGCGTCGAGCTTCGGCAGCCAGTCGTAGGCGAAGTTGTTCTCCGGCGTCGCCGCCTTGCCGAACATGCCCTTCTGCAGCGAGGCGTAGAACTTCGGGTAGTTCTGCCAGTAGCTCATCTGGTTGGGACGCAGCGGCTTGAACTGCCGCTGCGACATGTACTGGTCGAAGGTCGCCTCCGCCTCGACCGGCAGCGACAGGTAGCCCGGCATCGAGTTCGACAGCAGGCCGATGTCGGTGAGGCCCTGGATGTTGGAATGCCCGCGCAGGGCGTTCATGCCCCCGCCGCGCACGCCCATGTTGCCGAGCAGCATCTGCACGATGCACATCGTGCGGATGTTCTGCGAGCCGGACGAGTGCTGCGTCCAACCGAGCGCGTAGAGCGAATTCATCACCTTGTCGGGCGATGAACACTCGGCCATCATCTCGCACACCTTGAGGAACTTCGCCCTGGGCGATCCCGTGATGCGCTCGACGAACTCGGGCGTGTACTGCTTCACGTGCTCGCGCAGCACGTTGATGACGCAGCGCGGGTCGGCCAGCGTTTCGTCGACCTTGGCGTAGCCGTCGTCGCCGACCTGGTACGACCAGCTCGCCTTGTCGTAGTCGCGCTTCGTCTCGTCGTAGCCGGTGAACAGCCCGTCCTCGAAGCCGAAGTTCTCCTTCACCAACAAGGAGGCGTTGGTGAAGTTCTTGACGTATTCGTGCTGGATTTTGTCGTTGTCGAGCAGGTACTTGATGACGCCCGACAGGAAGGCGATGTCGGTGCCCTGCCGGATCGGGCAGTAGAAGTCGGCCACCGACGCCGTGCGGGTGAAGCGCGGGTCGATCACGACGAGCTTGGCGCCGCGGTGCACCTTGGCCTCGATCACCCACTTGAAGCCGCAGGGATGCGCCTCCGCCGGGTTGCCGCCCATCACGATGAGCAGGTCGGCGTTCTTCAGGTCCATCCAGGTGTTGGTCATCGCGCCACGACCGAACGAAGGAGCCAGACTGGCTACCGACGGGCCGTGTCAGATGCGGGCTTGGTTGTCTAAGGCCAGCATCCCCATGTTCCGCGCCCACTTGTAGGTGATGTAGGCGGTCTCGTTGGTGGACGCCGAGGCGCACAGCATGCCGGTGGTGAGCCAGCGGTTCACCGTGGTGCCGTTAGCGGCCTTCTCCACGAAGTTCTTGTCGCGGTCGTCCTTCATCAGCCGGGCGATGCGGTCGAGCGCCCAGTCCCAGGACACGCGCTCCAGCTTGTCGGAGCCGGGCTTGCGGTACATCGGGTACTTGGTGCGCGTCTCGGCGTGCACGAAATCGAGCAGGCCGGCGCCCTTCGGGCACAGCGTACCGCGGTTGATCGGATGATCCGGGTCGCCCTCGATGTGCAGCACCGAGGCCTTGGCGTTCTTCGAGTGGTCGCCGAGCGAATAGACGAGAAGACCGCAGGACACCGAGCAGTAGGGGCAGGTGTTGCGCGTTTCGGTTGTGCGGGACAGCTTGTAGGGTCGGACCGAGGCGGCTAGTGCCTGTTCGGCACCGCCGAAGCCAAAGGCCCCGAGGGTGGTGACGGCTAGACCGGCGGCGGCGCCACCGATGAAGCCGCGTCTTGACACCATGTTCATGGACATATTCCAAGTCGAAACGGATGGGGATGCATGGCATAGCTGGAAGGGTTCTAGGAAGTTTAAATTTGCCGCATATGCTCCTCGCCTGCCTCTCTTGAGGACGGATGTGCACGATTCGCACCACTGGTCCGCGATCCGTGCAGAATTCACTCATCGGTGCTACGATCCACGGCACGGCGGAGCGGCGTTGCCGTCTACGATGCGACCGTCGCTCGTGGGATTTTCCGACGTTCAGGAAGGCAGTCCGTGCGGCCCCGCCTCTACCTCGCCGGTCCCGACGTGTTCCACCCCGCGTCGGCCGCGCTCGGCGCCGCCAAGCTGGCGCTCTGCCGCGAGTACGGCTTCGAAGGCCTCTATCCCGGCGAGGGATCGGACGAGACATCCGCCTCGACGTCCTCCCCGGCGATCTACCGCCGTTGCCTCGCGATGATGGCCGGAGCCGACGCCGGCCTCTTCAATCTGACGCCGTTCCGCGGTCCCTCCGCAGACGTCGGCACGGTGTTCGAGCTCGGCTTCATGGCGGCGGCCGGCAAGCCGGTGTTCGCCTACAGCAACGACGGCCGCGACCTCCTCGACCGGCTGCGGCCCGACCTCGTGCGCGGCGGTGACGGCAGCTGGCGCGACGCCGCGGGCTGCTTTGCCGAGGATTTCGGCAACGCCGACAACCTGATGCTCGACGAGCCGCTTGCTCTCCAGGGCCGGCGCATCCATCGCGTCGCCGCGGAGCCGGAGGCGCGCTTCACCGCCCTCGACGGCGTCCGCCTCTGCCTCGACGCGGCGCGGCGGCATTTCGGGCTGGTCCGCGCCTGAAGGAAGGGTGCGTCGCGCACCCGCAGCCGGCGGGCGGCAACGAAGCGGCCTCCGCGCCATTGCCGGGACACACCCCCGGAGGCCGCATGACGACGCAAGCTCTTCTCGCCGTCCCCTCGGACTCCCCGCTTGCCGAGACGCCGGCCGGCACGCTGCGGCCGCTCGCCGACGGCGTGTGGACCGTCGATGCTAGGCCGATCCGCGCCAACGGTCTGCTTCTGCCGTTGCGGATGACGGTGTTCCGTCTCGCCAACGGCGATCTGCTGCTGCATTCGCCGACGCAGTACGGCGCCCGTCTGCACGAGGCGATCGAGCGGCTGGGACCGATCCGCCACCTCGTCTCGCCCTCGACCGCGCACTGGATGTTCGCCGGGTCCTGGTAGCGCAACTGCCCCGAGGCGAAGAGCTGGGCGGCGCCCGGGCTCGCCGAACGCCGGCAGGTGCGCGCCGCCGGCCTGCGCTTCGACGCAGTGCTCCCCGGCGACAAGGCGCCGGCGGAGTGGCGGGGCGAGATCGACACGGTCGCCTTCCGCGCGCCGGGCTACGGCGAGGTCGCCTTCTTTCATCGCGCCAGCGGCACGGTGGCGGTGTGCGACCTGGTGATGAACGTCGTGGCCGAGCGCGCCC
>CALMRL010000012.1:0-3458 GCA_937873345.1 uncultured Beijerinckiaceae bacterium
GCCGCAGATGGCCTGCCGGCCCGCGCGTCGCCAGCTGGTCGGCGAGGCCGGCGATCCAGAAGCGCCGGCCGCGGTGGCTCACCGCCGTGCTCTCGTTCTCCAGCAGGCGGGCGCCGGCGTCCTGGAGCGCGCGGCGCACCCCGCGAGCATCGTCGCCGGGATCGGTGAAGGCCGGCCCGTGCGCCCAGTCGTGGTTGCCGAGGATCGCGAAGGTCCCGAGCGGCGAGCGGAGCTGCGCCAACTCGGCCGCCCATTGCTCGGGCAGGACGGTGCCGGTGACGTAGGGGTGCCCGGCGTTGAAATCGCCGAGGAGGAAGACGACGTCGGGTTTCGCCGCGTTGCTCATCGCCACGATATGGCGGATGCGCTCCACCGGCATCCACGGCTCGCAGGCGTGGATGTCGGCGATCACCGAGCAGGTGAGGGCCAAGTCGGCGGGCCAGCCGGGAGGCGTGAGGCGGTAGCGCGTGAGGTCGAGGCGCAAACCCGGCTCGACGCCGCAGGCGTAAGCCCCGACACCCGAGCCGGCGAGCACCAGTCCGCCGCCGCCGCGCAGGACGGATCGGCGGCTCAGCATACGACGCCTCGTCGATGGGCGTCCCCGTCGATGGGAACGCTCGTGTCAGGCGGCCCGGGGCAGGGGCATGGGAATGGCGGTGTGGGCATGGGTGGAGGCACCCTCGGCCAATCCGAGCGCGGCGGCAACCGCGGCGACGCCGATGTCGCGGATCGCGCGCTGGCGGGCATCGATCGGGACCGCCGGCTGTGCGGCCGGCGCCGGGGTGGTCGTCCTCGGGATGAACTCCATGGCATGTTCCTCGTCGACGCGGGTCACGGGGGAACCACGGCGGCGAGACCGTAGGCGTTCTCGCGATCGTGTTTCCTCGACGTTGACCATGGCTGCGCGCGGTTAAAGGGCCGCTAAGCCGGCCCCGTCACCGCCGAGCTCCGGGCTTGGCTTGCGCCCGTGCTTGCCCGATGATCGCGGGAGCCGCCCGAGACCGCCATGCGTCGCCCGATCCTGCAGGACCCGCTCGCCCGTTCCGCCGTGTGGAGCCGCAACATCGCGGTCTTCGCCCTTGCCGTGGCGGCGATCGGCATCGCGCTGTCGCGCAAGGGGCTCGACGCCAAGCCCGCGCTCGCGATCGAGGGTGGGGCGCTGGCGCTGGCGGCGCTGGCGGTGGTGTTCTCGCTCGTCGCAATGGCTGTGATCTGGGTCACCGGCTTCCGCGGCATCGGGCTGGCGCTCGCCGGACTTGTCCTGTCGCTCGGGCTGTTCGGCTATCCCGCCTATCTTGCCGTCGATGCCCGCACCGCGCCGATGCTCGCCGACGTCTCGACCAGCCTCGACGATCCGCCGCAGTTCCTCGCGACGGCGGCAGCGCTCGCCGCGCGCCGCGGCATCACGCCGGCGAAGGCGATGGGCAAGGCCGACGTCGCGCTGCAGAAGCGGCTCTACCCCGACCTCGCCACGCTCGACCTCGACGCCGACGTCGGCGACGTCGCCGCACTGGTCCACAAGCTGATCAGACGCCGAGGCTGGACGATCGCCGACGAGGCGCCGGCGCTGAACTACGCCACCGGCCACATCGACGTCGTCATCAAGCCGGCGCTGATGGGCTTCCCCGCCGACCTGACGATCCGGCTGCGGGCGCTGGGCGAGCGCACCCAGCTCGACATCCGCTCGGTGTCGCGCACCCCCTACCAGGAGAAGCCCGGCGCCAACGCCGCGCGCGTCCAGGCGCTCGCCGCCGATATCGAGGGCGGCTTCGACGAGAGCTGAGCGTCAAGCCAGGGCGAAGATCGCATCGGGCCCGTCGCCGTTCGCCGCGACTATCCCGCGGCCGTCGAGGTCTTCGAGGTGCGCCAGCACCGACAGCGACGCGGCACCGCGCAGCCGGGGGTCGAGCGTCTCGTAGGTCGCGGCGACGATCGCCTCCACCGTGCTCGCTCCCCCGGCGAGATGTGCGAGGATCGATCGCTCGCGTTGCCGTCGGTGATGCAGCAGGGCGCGGACGAAGCGCTGCGGATTGCGCACAGGGCCGCCGTGGCCGGGCCAGTAGATCAGCTCGTCGCGGGCGCGTAGGCGGTCGAGCGACGTCATGTACGAATCCATCGCCCCCGTCGGCGGCGCCACCACCGTGGTCGACCAGGCCATCACGTGGTCGCCGGAGAACAGCGCCCTTTCCTGGGGCAGCGCGAAGGCGAGGTGGTTGGCAGTGTGACCAGGCGTCGCCACCGCCTGCAGGGTGAAGCCCTCGCCCTCGAAGGCCTCGCCGTCCTCCAGCGCGCGGGCGGGCGCGTGCTCCATGTCGTTCGACGCCGCCATCGCGGCCCGCTCCGCCTCGGAGCGCGGCGGACGCGAGGGCGCGTAGGGGCGGCAGCCGATGACAGGCGCGCCGGTCAGAGCCGCTAGAGCCCGTGCGGCCGGTGAATGGTCGCGGTGGGTATGGGTGACGAGGATCGCCGCGACCCGCTCACCGCCGAGCGCCGCGACGAGCGCATCGACGTGCCCGGATAGATCGGGGCCCGGATCGATCACCGCCACGCGATCCGCACCGACGACGTAGGTGTTGGTGCCGCGGAAGGTCATCGGGCCGGGGTTGGGCGCCACCATCCGGCGGACGAGTGGCGACACGCGGACGAGCTGCCCCGGCGCAGGATCGAAGTCCCGGTCGAAGGCCGGTTCGCTCACGCGGGCTCCGCGGCGGTGGTGTCGCCGGGCTCGACCGCGCGCGGCAGGAAGGCGTGCGACAGGGCGTGATAGATGCCGTCCTTGCAGACGAGGCGCGAGGCCGCGTCGGCCACCAGCGCCGCCACCATCAGCGGGATCACCATGGCGTGGTCCTGCGTCATCTCGGAGACGATGACGAAGGAGGTGATCGGCGTCTGCACCACGCCGGCGAGGTAGGCGCACATGCCGATGAGCGCCAGCGCCCCGACGGGTACGCCGGCGAACAGCGCGTGGAATTCGGCGCCCAGCCCGGCTCCGATCGCCAGCGACGGCGCGAACAGGCCGCCGGGGATGCCGGCGATCGAGGAGAAGATGGTGGCGAGGAACTTCGCCGGCATAAACAGCGGCGTCAGCTGGTCGGTGCCGTGCAGGATGGCGCTCGCCTCCTCGTAGCCTGTGCCGTAGCTGGAATGGTGGCCGGCCATCCCGCACAGCGCGACGCCAAGACCGCACGCCGCCGCGAACAGGATCGGCCGGGCGGTAATGAAGCGCCGGAGGCGCCCGGCGGGATCGCCGGTGAGGCAGAGGAGCACGATGCGGCTGAACAGGCCGCCGAGCAGGCCGCCGGCGGCGGCGAGCACCGGCACCACCAGCCAGACCCGTCCGAGCGGCAGGGTGGCGGCGGTGGAACCGAAGTAGGTATAGTCGCCGAGCAGCGCGAGCGACGTGACGCCGGCGGCGATGATGCAGCCCGCGCCGACGCTCTGGGTGTGGCGCGGCTGGT
>CALMRL010000012.1:3468-7140 GCA_937873345.1 uncultured Beijerinckiaceae bacterium
GCCGATGACGAGCCCGCTGCTCTTCGCCTCGAAGGAGCGCGACAGCTCCTCGATGCCGAAGACGATGCCGGCGAGCGGCGTGTTGAAGGCGGCGGCGATGCCCGCCGCCGCGCCGGCGAGCAGCAGGTTCTGCTGGTACGCCGGCGGCGCCCTGCGCCCGATGAAGCCCATGATGGAGGCGCCGACCTGCACGGTGGGACCTTCGCGGCCGATCGAGGCGCCGCAGGCCAGCCCGATCAGCATCACCATGATCTTGCCGAAAGCGGTGCGCAGCGACACCAGCGCCATGCGCCGCGCCGGGTCCTCGATGGCGCGGGCGGCGATCACCTGCGGGATGCCGGACCCCTGCGAGTTGGGGAACACCGTGCGCGCCAGCAGGGCGCAGAGCGCGAAGCCGCCGGGCGACAGCACGAAGGCGGCGCCGTGCCAGCCGCCGAGCAGGCGGCGGAACAGCTCCTGCGCCCTGTCGGAGGAAAGCGCCATCAGCACCGCCACTCCGCCGACGCACAGCCCGCCGAGGAGGAACACGGCGCGCCGCACCATCTGGTCGATGACGAGGCGCGAGAAACCGAGGCGCCGCAGGAGCGATCGCGACTTGGGGGCCGGAGAAGCCGTCAGCATCGGTGGGCGGCATCCTCGGAGTGCGGGCGCGGAACAACTCCGCTTATCCCGTGCGATCCCCGTGCCGACAAGGGGCTACGAAGTGCGAGGGCTTAGATACCCGCGTACCATTCGTAGCCCTGGTCTTCCCAGTAGCCGCCCTTGCCGTCGCCGAGCGAGGCGTAGCTGTCCATCAGCTCGATCGAGCGGATGTACTTGGTGTTCTTGTAGCCGAGTTGCCGCTCGATGCGCAGCCGCAACGGCGCCCCGTGCTCGACGGGGAGATCCTGGCCGTTCATCGCATAGGCGAGGATCGTCTGCGGCTGCACGGCGTCGCCCATGCCGATCGAGCCGTAGAACGGCGGGTTGTTCTCCTCGTCGAGCGCCCCGGCCTGTTCGGTCGTGTAGTCCGTGCCGTAGCGGTCGTAGCAGTGGAACACAACGTAGCGCGCCTCCGGCTTCGGCTTGACCAGCGCCAGCACGGCGGAGAGCGGCACGCCGGTCCATTGCCCGATGCAGCTCCAGCCCTCAACGCAGTCGTGGCGGGTGACCTGGGTGCGCGAGGGCATCGCCCGCAGGTCGGCGAGGGTGAAGGAGCGGGGAGCCTCCACCAGCCCGCCGACCGGCATCGACCAGTCGGCGAACTTGGCGGCGACGAGCGCCTTGTAGGCGGGGTCCTTCGGGTCAATCGAGCCGTTCGGCTTGAACACCTTGCTGATCTGCGAGGCCGGATATTCCGGCGCCAGCTGGTTGGGGGGCAGCAGCTTGGCCGCATCGTAGGTCAGGGCCTCGCCCGCGTTCAGCGCCTCCTTGCCCCTCGGCGTCGAGGCGAGGCGATCGCAGCCGGCGAGCGCCAGGCCCGCCGCGCCCCCGACGAACAGCCGCCGGTCGAGCTTGATCCTCACGATTCAGACTCCTGCGACGCGACGGCGCGCCCGGTGATCATCGAGCGCAAGTTATTGGCGAGCCCCGAGACGACCACCATCACCACGTGCACGAGAACGAAGGCGACCAACGTCCAGGCCATCATAAAGTGGATGGTGCGGGCGCTCTGGCGGCCGCCGAACACGTCGCGCAGCCAGGGCAGCGCCGCGTCGATGCGCGGCGACATCTCGAGGCCGGCGAGCACCAGCACCGGCAGCACCACGAACAGCACCAGAAAGTAGGTGAGCTTCTGCAGCACGTTGTACTGCGGAGCGTCGCTTCCGTGGGAGAAGCGCAGCCGAAGATGGGTGACGATGTCGCCCGGCACCTGCGCGAGTTCGCGCAGCCGCGGGACGAGATCGCGGCGCAGGTGGCCGGTGACGAGGCCGTAGATGAGGTAGATCAGGCCGTCGGCGGCGAGGATCCAGGCGAACAGGAAATGCCAGTACCGGGCACTGCCGAGATCCTGCAGCGCCGGCAGCGTCATCCACGAGGGAAAGGCCCGCGCCGCGGGCCCATCGGCTGTCTTCGACACGCCGAGCACGCCGGTGGTGTCGAAGGTATGGCCAAGAACCTGGGTAATGCCGGTGCTGTCGTTGTTGTCGATGTTGAGCACGAGGCGTCCCGGCCCGGTCTCGCTGGGATCGAAGGTGGTGGTGTTGCCGAAGTTCAGGCTCGGGTGCGCGTTGAAGATCTGCAGCCCGCTGGTGAACAGGATGAACAGCGCCACGACCCAAACCCAGTGCGTGATGCGCACCCAGGGACTGTGGCGGTATATCAGCGGGCGGCCGCGCCGGCCGGTGGCGGGAGCATCGGCTCCGCTCTCGGCGCCAGCAACGGCGTAGCCATTCTCGGCGGTTGCGTCCGTCATCTCATCTTGTCCATCTGAAACGGCCGCGAAGCATGCCGGCCTGCGGCCTTAGACCACAACAACCGACCGTGCCGCTGCCTTTCGCCGCCCTGACGCGTTGCGGGACTGTCATCTTGAAAACCCGTCGCTGCGGCGGGCAACAGCATATCAGCGAAATGCGAGACACCTGCATGCGCGTTCCTGTCACCGTCCTGGCGCTTCCCCTGCTCGCGATCTTCGCCGCGGCAGGTGCCGAGGTTACCGGACGCGCTCGTGCCGAGCCCTCGCCGGCCGTCAACGCCGGTCAAGGGCCTGCGGACAGGCAAGCCCCAGCCGATAGGCCGGCGGGCGCACGATCGCCGGGCGACGCGGCAGCGAAGGGCGATGTCTCGCCGGAAAAGCGCATCGCCTTCGTCGTCGGCGACGAAGCCTACGCCGCCGGCGCCCTGCCGACCGCCGCCAACGATGCCGGCCTCGTCGCGCAGACTCTGCAGGCCGGCGGCTTCGAGGTGATCGGAGCCCGCGATCTCGATGGCGAAACGCTGCGGCAGTCCTACGCCGACTTCCTGAAGCGCGTCACCGATGCCGGTCCCAACACCGTCGCCTTCATCTACCTCTCAGGATATGGGCTGCAGTACGGCGACAGCAACTACTACGTCCCGATCGGCGCCGTGGTTTCGGGCGCCACCGACATTCCGGTGCAGTCGGTGCGGCTGTCCGACCTCACCGGGCCGCTCGCCGCGCTCAAGCTCAAGGCCAGCTTCACCGTCTTCGACGCTGCCTACAAGGCGCCCTTCGTCGTGGAGGGGACAACCGTCGGCGGCTTCTCCCTGGTCGACGCGACGCCGAACTCGCTCATCGCCTTCAACGCCGCGCCGGGCACGGTGGCGCCGGTCGGCAAGGGCAATTTCGGGCTCTACGCCTTAGCGCTCGCCGCCGCGCTGCGCGATCCCGGGCAGGCCCCGGAGCAGCTGTTCGACCGGGTGCGGCTGCGTGTTTCCACCGACAGCCAGGGTGCGGAGGTGCCATGGGATGCCTCGCGGGTCGACGCCTCGTTTCGCTTCTTCGAGGCCGGCAAGGGCGCGCCGGCGCCGACCGCGACGGCGGCCGAGGTGGTGGCGCTCACCGAGACGCCGATCGGCGAGCTGCCGGTGAAGCAGGCCTTCTCCGCGGCGGTGGCACGCGACAGCGTCGGCGCCTACGAGCAGTTCGGCAAGGCCTATCCTTCCGATCCGCTGGCCAAGCGCGCCCGCGTGATGCTCGCCGTGCGCCGGGAGGCCGTGACCTGGCGCCGCGCC
>CALMRL010000013.1:0-7859 GCA_937873345.1 uncultured Beijerinckiaceae bacterium
CGTCTCAAGAACTGGCGACGCCTTGCCACCCGCTATGATCGCTTGGCCCGCAACTGCCTGTCCGGCTTGGCACTGATCGCCGCCGCAACAGAGTGGGACCAAACAGCTCAGCCGCTCGACCCTGTCGCTCTCGCAGCGGGCGGCCTCGTCGAAGCCGCGCTGGCGGGGCGGGTCCCGGCGTGGGGGATGACCGGGGCTTGACCGCTCGCCCGCCTCAGCCAATGCCGGGCTGCCCGCTACCGCCACGCTGCGCGCAAAGGCCCCTCTGGCAAAGCCGCTAATCGCTAGACATCTTCGAGAAACGTTCTAACCAGCGGGCAGCAGAACGGAACGCTCCATGGTCCAGCTCACACTTCCCAAGAATTCGAAGATCGGCAGCGGCAAGACTTGGCCGAAGCCGCAAGGGGGCACCAACCTCAAGGAGTTCCGCATCTACCGTTGGAACCCCGAGGACGGGCAGAACCCGCGCATCGACACCTACTTCGTCGACATCGACGACTGCGGGCCGATGGTGCTCGACGCGATCATCTGGATCAAGTCGAAGATCGATTCGACGCTGACCTTTCGCCGCTCCTGCCGCGAGGGCATCTGCGGCTCCTGCGCGATGAACATCGACGGCACCAACACGCTCGCCTGCACCAAGGGCATCACCGAGGTGAAGGGCGCGGTGAAGATTTATCCCCTGCCGCACATGATGGTGGTCAAGGACCTCGTCCCCGACCTCACCGGCTTCTATGCCCAGCACGCCTCGATCCAGCCCTGGCTGCAGACGACCACCCCTGCGCCGGAGAAGGAGTGGCGGCAGTCGCCGCAGGACCGCGACAAGCTGAACGGCCTCTACGAGTGCATCCTGTGCGCCTGCTGCTCGACGTCGTGCCCGTCGTACTGGTGGAACGGCGACCGCTACCTCGGCCCGGCCGTGCTGCTGCAGGCCTACCGCTGGCTGATCGACTCCCGCGACGAGGCGACCGGCGAGCGGCTCGACTTCGTCGAGGACCCGTTTCGCCTTTATCGCTGCCACACCATCATGAACTGCGCCAAGGCCTGCCCTAAGGGCCTCAATCCCGCCAAGGCGATCTCCGAGATCAAGGCGATGATGATCGATCGGCAGAATTGACCGTCCCGCGCGGAGCGTAGCGGGGACATTCCCGCTCAACGGGAGGTGATGACGGTCGCGAGGCGAGCCGGTGGCATCATCGTTCGCCCGGCGTCCAATCAGGGCTGTAGCCACCCAGCGCGGGATGGTACATCTCGTCGCCTGCGTGCTGCGTGAACTCCACGTTGATGCGGTCCTCCCGCAGGCCAAGAACTGCGACGCAGTGCGCGCAGAGAGCCCGGGCGACCTCCCTCCGCAGCTCCGGCGAGCGACCCTCGCGGATGTCCAGCATCATCACCGCGACCGGCACCGGCTCGCCATCCGCGTCCGCGACGCGCCACGCCCCTCCTTCGCCGAGGTCGCGGATGGCGACGCTGACCCGCCTGACATCGACCGACATCGTCTGCGCGTAGGTCCAGCTCATCAGCAAGGCGAGGTGTTTCTTCGATGCCGCAGAATGCGTGCCGGGGACGTCGAGCTGCAGGTTAGGCATGTAGAGTCCTCCCGGGGTATCGGAGCAGAACCGTGCCAGCGGCTTTTGGGAAGCAGGATGCGGTGCAGCAAGTCGAAGCGCGGCACCGGATTCGATATCGGCCCACCATTATGGCCTGCGGCACGGGCTCGGCAGCGGCAAGTGCGGGAAAGGACCGTGCCACCTGGTCGCTCGCCAGCGCGTGGGCGAAGCTGATGTGAACACCCACGCGGCCGGGCCGATTGAGCCTCAGGCGGCGCTGGCGGCCTTGCTGTCCGGCGCGGCGGCTTGGCGATAGACTTTCAGCCGCTTGATCCGGCGGGGGTCGGCGTCGAGCACCTCGAACTCGAAGCCGCCGTCGACCACGATCTCGCCGCGCACCGGCACGTGGCCGGCGAGCGCGGTGACGAGCCCGCCGGCCGTCTCGATGTCCTCGGCGTCGGACAGCGCCTCGAGGTCGGTGCCGAGAGCCTCCGACAGGTCTTCGAGCCCGGCGCGGGCGTCGACCAGGAACGAGCCCGCGCCATCGGCCTCGATCTTCGGCTCTTCGGTGAGGTCGTGCTCGTCCTCGATGTCGCCGACGATCATCTCGACGATGTCCTCGATCGACGCGAGCCCCTCGGTGCCGCCGTACTCGTCGATCACCAGCGCCATGTGGGTCCGCGTCGCCTGCATCTTCACGAGCAGGTCGAGCGCCGGCATCGAGGGCGGGACGAACAGCACGGGGCGCAGGATGCGCGCCGCCGACAGCGGCTGCATCAGGTCGAGCGAGCCGAGACGGCTCACCATCTTCTCCGGCGCCGGCTCGCGTCCGGCGCCACCGGAACGCGCCGCCGGGGCGCCATCGCCGGCGTCGTGAGGTGCCATCTCCTCGGCGGCGGCGATGTGGTCGAGGAGGTCGCGGACGTGGATCATGCCGCGGGGATCGTCGAGCGTGGCACCGTAGACGGGCAGGCGGGAGTGACCGGCGGTGCGGAACATCGCCAGCACCTCGGCGATCGTCATCGTCAGCGCCACGGCGAAGATGTCGGCGCGCGGCACCATCACGTCCTGCACCCCCACCTCGTGCAGGGCGAGCACGTTCTTCATCATGGTGCGCTCTTGCGCGGAAAAGTCGCTCTGGGCGGCGGCATCCTCCAGCGCGTCCTGGATGTCGTCGCGCACCGACGCGCCGCCCAAGCCGAAGGCGGTGCGCAGCCGCTCGATGAGGGTGGGACCGGAACCGCCGTCGGCGGGACTGGAAGGATCGCTCATGGGCTTGTCGGCCGCTCCGCCGGCTGGCTGTCGATCAGGTTGCCGTCCGGATCGTCCGCGAAGGGAGAGGCGAGTCCGAGGCTTGCCAGGGCGCGCGCTTCCAGGCCTTCCATCCGCTCGGCCTCGGCGTCGTCGCCGTGGTCGTAGTCGAGAAGGTGGAACATGCCGTGGACGATGAGGTGCGCGAGGTGATCGGCGAGCGGCACGCCGCGCTCCGCCGCCTCGCGCGCGCAGGTCTCGTAGGCGACCGCGATGTCGCCGAGCGCGTGGTGGCGCATCGCCGCCGGCGCGGGGAAGGAGAGCACGTTGGTGGGCTTGTCCTTGCCGCGCCACTGCCGGTTGCGGATGCGGATGGTGTCGTCGCCGCAGAGAAGCAAGCTCAGCTCGGCGCCCTCCGGAACGCCGGCTGCCCCGGCCGCCCCGTCGCTCTCCCGCGCCGCGCGCCATGCCGCCGCGACGGCGCGCTCCGCCAGGCTTTCGAGGTCGCCGACCGCCTCGGTCCAGGCCTCGTGGTCGATGGCGAGATCGATGGTGAGGGGCATCGGCCTAGCGTCCGCCCGGCTCCGGCGCGGGCCGGCCTCCTTGAAGACGATGTGGCCGATGCCTTCCAGCCCGGCGAGCAGGGTGATCGCCTCGGCCAGCCCCGAGCGCTGGCCGTGCGGCAGGTCGACCTGCGTCGGGTCGCCGGTGACGATCATCCGCGAGTTCTCGCCCAGCCGCGTCAGGAACATCTTCATCTGCATCGAGGCCGCGTTCTGCGCCTCGTCGAGCAGCACGCAGGCATTGGTGAGGGTGAGCCCGCGCATGAAGGCGAGCGGCGCCAACTCGATCATGCCGGTCTGCAGCCCGCGCTCCACCAACCGCGGATCCATGAAGTCGTTGAGCGCGTCGAAGATCGGGCGCAGGTAGGGGTCGACCTTGTCACGCATGTCGCCGGGCAGGAAGCCCAGGCGCTCGCCGGCCTCGACCGCCGGGCGCGACAGGATCAGCCGCTCGACGAGGCCCTGCTCCAGCAGCGACACGGCGTGGCCGACCGCGAGCCAGGTCTTGCCGGTGCCGGCCGGCCCCTCGGCGAACACCAGTTCGTGGCGCTTGAGGGCGCGCAGGTAGGTCGATTGCGCGGCGTTGCGGGCGCGCACGGGGCCGCGGCGGCGCGTCGCGATCTGATCGAAGGGCGCCTTGTCGGCGACCGTCGCCTCGGCCGCGCCGGCAGGAAACAGCACACCCTGCAGCATGCCCTCCTTGATCGCGCCGTCGACGTCGCCAAGCGTGACGAGCTGGCCGCCCTTGATGCGGTCGTAGAGCAGCTGCAGCACGTGGCGGGCGCGCTCGCAGGCATCGGCGGCGCCCTTCACCGTGACCTGGTTGCCGAGGGCATGGGCGGTGATGCCCAGGCCACGCTCGATGCGGGCGAGGTTCTGGTCGTACTGGCCGAACAGCGCCGAGGCGCAGCGGTTGTCGGGAAAGGTGATCGCCATCTCGCCGGCCGGCGGCGTCTGGCCGGCCTGGATCACCTGCGACGGGGCCAGCACCGGCATGGCGCTCGTGCGGGTCGGCGCCCTCAAGCGATTATCCTCACCGGCATCTCGTGTCCTTCGTCCTGCCCTCTACCTTCGCCACGCCCTTCGCCCTGCCTAGGGCGACGCCCGAACAGCGAGTTCGGCCCGAGCGCCGCGATCTCGACCGACACCACGGAGCCGACCTCGCTCTCCGCCCCGTCGAGCTGCACCTGCTGCAGGTAGGGCGTCTTGCCCGTGAGCTGGCCGGGGTGGCGGCCGCGGCGCTCCAGCAGCACCGGCATCGTGCGCCCGAGCGCGGCAGCGTT
Organism: uncultured Beijerinckiaceae bacterium; assembly: GCA_937873345.1. GTDB lineage: Bacteria > Pseudomonadota > Alphaproteobacteria > Rhizobiales > Beijerinckiaceae > RH-AL1. Next base: position 4,648 of record CALMRL010000013.1, read on the forward strand.
GAAGAGGCGGCGCTGCTCGTCGAGCAGGGCCTGCAGCCTCGCGAGCCTTTCCACCTTGATCGCCTCGGGCACCTGGTCGGGCAGATCGGCGCCGGGGGTGCCGGGCCGCGGCGAATATTTGAAGGAGAAGGATGAGGCGAAGCCGACCTGCTCGATCAAGTCGAGGGTATCGACAAAGTCCCGCTCGCTCTCGCCGGGGAAGCCGACGATGAAATCCGACGACAGCGCAAGATCGGGCCGCGCCGCGCGCAGCTTGGCCGCGAGATCGCGGAAGCGGGCGGCGGTGTGGCGACGGTTCATCGCCTTGAGGATGCGGTCGGAGCCCGACTGCACGGGCAGGTGCAGGTAGGGCATTAGCGCCGGCAGCTCGCCGTGCGCGGCCACCAGCTCGTCGTCGAGGTCGTTGGGATGGCTGGTGGTGTAGCGCAGCCGCAGCAGGCCCGGCAGCGAGGCGAGGCGGCGGCACAGGGCGGCGAGGCCGGCCGTGCGCCCGGCCGCGTCGAGGCCGTGGTAGCCGTTGACGTTCTGGCCAAGCAGGGTGATCTCGCGCCCCCCCGCCGCGACGAGGCGCTGCGCCTCGGCGGCGACGGCTTCCACCGGCCGCGACAGCTCGGCGCCGCGGGTGTAGGGCACGACGCAGAAGGTGCAGAACTTGTCGCAGCCCTCCTGCACGGTGAGGAAAGCGGACGGCCCTCGCGCCGCCACGGCGCGGCGCAACTGCGGAGCGTCGGGCTCGACGGCAAACTTGCCATCGCCGGAGAAATCGGTGTCGACCGGCCGCTCGCCGTGGGTCCCTGCTCGCGCCAGCAGTCGCGGCAAACGGTGGTACGCCTGCGGGCCGACCACCACGTCGACGGCCTTCTCGCGCCTCAGGATTTCCGCCCCTTCGGCCTGCGCGACGCAGCCGGCGACGACGATCGCCGTCTCGCGGCCCTCGCGGCTTCGCTCGGCCTTGAGGAGGCGCAGCTTGCCCAGCTCGGAGAAGATCTTCTCGGTGGCGCGCTCGCGGATATGGCAGGTGTTGAGGACGACGACCTCGGCCTCCTCGGTCGTGGCGGCGACGCCGTATCCCTCGGCCGCGAGCAGGTCGCCCATCCGCTGCGAATCGTAGACGTTCATCTGACAGCCGTAGGATTTGACGAAGGCCTTCCGGCCGGCGGCCGGCGGCGGACTGCCGGGCCGCGCCGCCTCGCTCGGTGACGCCCGGTTCGTCTCGGCCTGTCGGTCTGGTTGCGTCATCGATCCCGCTGCGGCGCCGGGCGCCTGGATGCTCCGACGGGTACCCTACGTGGTTTCTCGCGCCAAGAGAACCGTTCTCTCGGCTTCGTCACCGTCCGGCGGATCTCTCGCCGGTCTGCGCCCGCTTTAGCCGAGCCGCCCATCAGAGCAGCGAACGGCGCAGGATCAGCGCGGTGGCGGCATCGCCGTCGGCCTTGCGGTAGTACGAGCGGCGTTCGCCGACCTGGACGAAGTCGAAGCGCCGGTACAGCGCCAGCGCCGACACGTTCTGCGCCTCGACCTCGAGGAACCAGCTCTTCGCTCCGGCCCCCTGGAGCTGCGCCATGTTGGCGTGCATCAGCTGGCCGGCGATGCCCTCGCCGCGGCGCCGCGGCGACACAGCAATGGTAAGGATCTCCGCCTCGTCGGCGGCGACCCGCGACAGGATGAAGCCGACAAGCTCGCCGCCTTTCACGAAGGCGCCATCGGCGTAGGTCGAACGGGCGGCGAGCAGCGCCTCGATGTCGTCGGCCGGCCAGGCGTAGGTGAAGGAGCCGGCGTGCACCCCGGCCGCCCGCTCGCTGTGCTCTGCACCCAGGCGCTCGATGGAGGCCGCCGGTTCCCTGCCCCAGAGCCCGAACATCGCCATGCGCCTCAGGCCGTCCTCGCCGCATCGGCCGGTTCGGCAGACGCAGCCGTCGCGCCTTGGTCTGTGTCCGATCGACCGGTGCCCGCCGGCACGGCGTTCGGCTGGGCGGCCAGCGGCTTGGCGTCGGGCGCCTTGAGGTAGAGCGGACGCGGCGGCGCGTTGGCGGGGTCGGCGAGCAGGCCAAGCCGCGCGACGAAGGTGATGTCCGGGGCGATGCGGTCGCCGACGATCTCGGCCTGCAGCCCGCGCCCCCACGCCTCCAGGGCGAGCAGCGGCGCGCCCGAGCCGGCGAGGCGCAGCGGTCCGTCGCCGAGGTCGCGCACCGCCTCCTCCTTCGAGGCGAAGCGCGGCATGCGGAAGATGCCGCCGTCGGCGTGGAAGGCGGCGAAGAAGACGTGGTTGTGCCGCGCATCCACCGCGACCACCACCGTGCCGGGCGCGCCTTCGAGGATCAGCGGCGCGGCGAGAGCGGCGAGCGTGGAGACGCCGACCGCCGGCACGCCGCAGCTGAGCGCGATGGCGCGCGCCGCGCTGATGCCGACCCGTAGGCCGGTGAACGAGCCGGGCCCGACCGTGACGGCGACGCGCCCGATTGCGGCGAAGCCGCCCTCGACCTTGCCGACCACCCGGTCGATCAGCGGGATCAGGGCCTCCGCATGGCCGCGCTCCATGCCGAGCGTCTCGGCCGACTCCGCCTCGACCGCGCCCTCGGTGAGAACGCAGGCGGACACGGCGGGCAGAGCGGTATCGATCGCCAGAATCTTCATGTCGCCGCGGTGTCCATCGCGTCGACCTTGACGGTTTTGCGGTCGCCGATCAATCACGTCGTCCCGCCATTCCGCCCGCCCGCGGTCCTACCGCAAGATGGTCGCGTACCCTCCGATAGTTGTTGGAACCGAAGTCGTGGCCTACGGATTATTTGTCCGGGGAAACGAGGGGACTTCGAAATGTCGATCAACACGCTTGCGCGCGCCTGCGTCTGCTTCGGTCTGCTCGCCACGACGGCGATGCCGAGCTTCGCCGCCTCGGCCGAGACCGATGCCTTCATCGCCAACATCCGCCTGCGTGCCGTGTTCATCGCCAAGGCGAGCGAACTCGCGGCCGATCGCTCCGCTTCGGACAAGGTCCGCAGCTTCGCCAAGATGGAGTTCGATCAGCAGCTCGCCGTGCTCGACGGGCTGGAAGGCACGCCGGCTCCTGCGCCGCACGACGCGATGGCCGATCTCGGACAGCCGACGACGGGTCGCTCCGTCGGCAAGGATGTCTCAGCCGATCCGTCCGCCTTCGTGGCACCGGCCGGCCTCGGCGACCTGAAGCCGGCGGTGATCGTCAGTATCGATCGGCT
>CALMRL010000013.1:7869-10065 GCA_937873345.1 uncultured Beijerinckiaceae bacterium
TCGTTGAAGGGTACAGATTTCGATCGGCTTTACATCAACGTCGTGCGCAGTGTCCTCGGCGACGAAGCCGCTTTCCTCCAGGCCTACGGCAAGACTGGCGACGATCAAGCGATCCAGGCCGTCGCTGCGCGTGAGCTGCCTCGGGTCAACGCCGATATCGCCGCGCTCGATTAACGGGAGAGCGTCAGCGACGCTCGCCTGCCGCGTCGAGGCCCATCTGCCAGAAATCCGCTTCCAGCCGCGAAGCGGCGGCGAAGCTCACGACGAGGTCGGGGAAGCGGCGCTCCGTCAGGGCGCGGGCGGCGAGATCGTCGAGGTGGCGGCGCGCTGTGACGGCGAGCGCTTGGTAAGGCTCGCTCGCATATTCCGCGATCCACTCGCGATAGGGGTGGTCGCCGAGCATGGCGGCAGGCGCCAGGGCGCGCCCGATCTCGGCGTAGCCGATGACGCAGGGGCTGAGCGCGACGTGGAGGTCGAGCAGGTCTCCCGCCGCCCCAAGGTCGAGCACGAAGCGGGTGTAGGCCACCGTCGCCGGGTGCTCCGGCACGGTGGCAAGGTCGGCGATTCCCCGCTGGGTGCAGAGCCGCACGTGAAGCTTCGTCTCGTTGAGGATGGCCGCCAAGATGGCCTGCGCCGCCTCGATTTCCGGAAGGGTGCGACTCTTGTAGGCCGCCAGCGCGTAGGCGCGAGCGAACTGGACCAGGAACAGGTAATCTTGCACGAGGTAGGCGCGGAACGCCGCCTCTGGAAGGGTGCCGTCGCGGAGCCTGCGCACGAAGGGATGGTCGACGTAGGCATCCCACGCCTCCGCGGCGGCCGATTTCAGGCGGTCGAACAGGTCCAAGGCCGCGCCCCGCGATGCGATCTCGCATCGTCGCACGGGTCGAGGCGCCATGCATCTCGCGGTGCGGGGTCCCGGCCTCAGGCGGGCACTCTCGGCGCATCCGGTCGCGGCTCGATGGCGGCGCGCGGACGCTCGGCCCCGAGGCCGCGGGCGGCGTAGCGTCGGGCGAGCGCGGCGCATGTGAAGAGCTGCGGCTGATGGAACAGCATCAGCGGCAGCACCACCAGGGCGTCGCCGGCGTCGGGGACCAGGATGTTGGCCATCGGAATGCCGCTCGCCATGCTCTTCTTCGAGCCGCAGAACACGATGGCGATCTCGTCGGCGCGACTGAAGCGGAGGAGCCGGCACGCGACGGTCATCGCGGCCAACACCAGCGCCAGCATGGCGGCATCGGTGGCGAGCACCACGACGAGGTCGCCGAGGCCGATCCGCCCCCACGTCCCGCCACCACACCCTCGCTGAACGCGGCATAGACGACCAGCAGGATCGAGCCACGGTCGGCCGCCGCCGTGACGAGGCGGTGGCGCTCCAGAAGCGGGCCAAGCCGGGAGCGGAGCGCCTGGCCCAGCGCGAAAGGCAGCAGCAGCTGCGCGCCGATCTCGGCAGGCTCGCGGGGGTCGAGACCCGGCCCGTGGGCGCCGGCCAGCAGCGCCACCAGCGCAGAGGTGAGAACCACGCCGAGGAGGATGGAGATCGAGGCCGAGCACACCGCCGCCGGCACGTTGCCGCGGGCGATCGCGGTGAGGGCGATCGAGGACTGCACGGTCGAGGGCAGCACGGTGAGGAACACCAGGCCGATGCGCAGTTCTGCCGGCAGCACGGGGTGCAGCGCCACCGTCGCGGCGAGGCCGACGAGCGGGAACAGCACGAAGGTGCCGGCGAGCACCAGCGACTGCAGCCGTCAGTGCAACAGGCCCTCGACCACCGCCGCGCGCGACAGCCGGGCGCCGTAGAGGAAGGACAGCAGCGCCACCGCCGCCATCACCGCATGGTCGACCAAGCGGCGCCGCCTGCCCCCCGCGCCTGCAGCACGGCGGCTAGGGCGATCGTGCCGACAAGGGCGAGCAGAAAGGTGTCGAGCTTGGCCAGGACGGTCCGCATCATCGTCTCCGTTCGAGGCTCCAGCATCGGCCTTCGCAGCCGCATCGCCTAGTCCGCGGCCCGGGTTAACAGTCATCACGTTTCGTGATGGACTCGACCGCCATGGACATCGCCGACCTCCTCGATCCCGTGCTGCTGCGCTCCTTCGTGATGGTCGCTGAGGCGCGCTCCTTCACCGCCGCCGCCCGGCGACTCGGCCTGCGCCAGTCCGCTGTGAGCCAACACATCGCCCGCTTGGAGCGGCGCTGCGG
>CALMRL010000014.1 GCA_937873345.1 uncultured Beijerinckiaceae bacterium
CCGTGGCGACGCCGTCCGACGCGCTGGCGGTCCACGCCGCCGCGCTCACCGCCGTGATGACGCGCGTCGTCGACGATCCCGCGGGCTTGGCCGAGCTGCTCGCCGATCCCCGCAAGAACGCCGCGGCGATGGGTCCAGGCCTCGGCGTCGGCATGACGACCCGCACCCTTGTGCTGGCGGCGCTCGCCCGCGAGGGGGGCGACGACCCTCACGCGCTCGTGCTCGACGCCGATGCCCTGACCAGCTTCGCCGAAGCGCCTCAGAGCCTGATCGAGGCCGTCGCGGCGAGCGGACAGCGCGTCGTACTGACCCCTCACGACGGCGAGTTCGCGAGGCTGTTCGGCGATCTCCTCGACATCGGGGCCGCCAAGCCGGAACGCGCCCGCGCGGCGGCTGCGCTGGCCGGTGCCACGGTGGTGCTGAAGGGGCCGGACACGGTGGTCGCGCATCCCGACGGGCGTGCCGCGATCGCGATGAGCGAGGCGCCCTGGCTGGCGACCGCCGGCTCCGGCGACGTCCTAGCCGGCATTGTCGCCGGGCTGCTCGCGCAGGGAATGGAGCCGTTCGCCGCCGCCGCCGCCGCGGTGTGGATGCACGCCGAGGCCGCGCGACGCTTCGGACCGGGACTGATCGCCGAGGATATCCCCGACGCCCTGCCGCCGGTGGTGCGCGACCTCGTCGGCCCGTGAGCTTGCGACCCCGCCAATCCCGCGCTCGTGAATGCGCGACCCGCCAAACCGCCGCAATCCGATGGTGCCTTGCACCGCACCATCGCCGATGCCGTGCCTGAGCTGGAGTGTTGATGCGGCAGCCCAACGCGATCGATTTCTGGCGCGGTTACGCGCTGATCTCGATCTTCGTCAACCACATCCCCGGCAACTTCTTCGAGAGGTTCCAGTATCGCAACCTGACGCTGTCCGACTCGGCGGAGCTGTTCGTCTTCCTCGCCGGCTGGGCGATGCGGCTGTCGATCGAGAACCCGAAGAAGCCGCTCTCGACCGGCGGCGTGGTGTATCGGCTGTGGGGGCGCGCCTTCACCATCTACGTCGCGCAGACCTTCATCACGGAGGTGGCGATCTTCATCCTTGCCGCCGCCTCGGTGTGGCTCGACGCGCCCTTCCTGCTCGACTGGCACAACGTCGGCGCCGTGTTCCACCAGCCGGTCGAGGCGCACATCGGTCTGGTGCTGCTCACCTACCAGCTCGGCTACTTCAACATCCTGCCGCTCTACGTCGTGCTGATGATCGCCGCGCCGGCGGTGGCGATCCTCTACCGCAGCGCGCCGCTCGCCGTGCTGCCCCTGTCGGTCCTGCTCTGGGCCCTGGCGTCGCTCAACGGCTGGAACATCCCGTCCTGGCCCGTGGAAGGCACCTGGTTCTTCTCGCCGGCGGCGTGGCAGCTGGTCTACGTCCTCGGTTTCCTGCTCGCCGGCGCCAGCACCGATCTCGGCGCCTATGCCCGGCGCCATCTCGCCATGCTGCGCTGGTTCGCCTGGCCGATCCTGGGCATCGGCCTGGCCTGCGCCTCGACGCGCTACTTCCCCGACCTCTTCACCCTGCCGGCGACGAGCAGCGTGCGGCTGTTCGACAAGACCTTCCTCTCCATCGACCGGCTGCTTTCGGTGCTCGCCATCATCACGGTCGGCGGCGGGCTTTTCACCTTCATCGCGCGACCGCTGCCCTGGCTCAGCCGCTTCCTGTCGATGCTGGGGCGCAACGGCCTGCACGTGTTTTGCGTCGGGTCCGTCCTAAGCCTGTGCGGACAAATCGTGCGCTTCGTGTACGGTGGCAGCCTGTGGACCGATCTCGTGCTGTTCGTCGTCGGCGTCGGGATCATGGCCCTGATCGCATGGTTGGTGGAATGGCGGACGCGTGCGCAGGTCGGATCGAGCCGGGCGGAAGCCTCCCGAACCGTCCCGCCATCCTCGGGGGCCTCGCCGCCGAACGGTCTAGCGCGTCCGGCCGAGATACCGATCCCCGCGGCGACCTCGGCGCCTGTCGCATGACGCGCTTTGCCGGAGCATTGCTGCTCGCCGCCGTCCTCGGCATCGCGCCGGCCGCCAGCGCCGACGAGGCGTCGGTGGGGCCGCCGCCGGCTCTGTCGGAGCCCTGCGAGGCGCCGGCGGCCGACATCGCCAACAACGCCCCCCTGCCGAACCTCGGCAAGGCGCTGGCCGAGCACCGCCCGGTGGAGATGCTGGCGGTCGGTTCCGCGGCGATGAACACGATCGGCCTGCATTCGGGGATCGTCAGCTATCCCCTGCAGTTGGAAGCGATGCTGAAGGTGGCGCTGAAGGGCGTCGACATCGACATCATCAATCGCGGCACGGGTGGCGAGACCGCGCAGACCTCGTCGGACCGCATCCACTCAGAGGTGGCGCTGACCAAGCCTGACATCGTGCTCTGGCAGCTCGGCACCAACGACGCGCTCAACCGCATCGACCCGGCGCAATTCACCGACGTCGTCACCTCCACGGTGCAATGGCTGAAGGCCAACGACATCGACGTGGTGCTGGTCGGGCTGCAGTACACGCCGCGCTTCGCCCGCGACGAGACCTACTTCGCGATCAAGCGGGCGCTCGACGCGATCGCGAAGCAGGAGAACATCCTCTACGTGAAGCGCTACGAGGCGATGAAATTCATCGCTCAGACCCGCGCCAAGGTCCATCTGATGACCAGCGACGACTATCATCTTTCCGAGATCGGTACGCAGTGCCAAGCCGAGCACGTGGCGCGGGCGATGATCGCCAGCCTGTTCGTCCGTCGTTTTCGCCCCGCGCCGGCGGCGGGCGAGGCAACGCCGCCCGCGACCCGCTCGAACTGAGCCGGCCGCCCGGCTTCAGA
>CALMRL010000015.1 GCA_937873345.1 uncultured Beijerinckiaceae bacterium
GCGTGACGCTGACCCTGCTCTGCGGCGAGGCGGTCCTCGCCGCCCTCTGCGAGAATCCCGCCGTCGCCGAGGCCATCCGCCACGAGGTCACCCGCGACTTCCCCATCCCCCGCGACGCCCATCCCTAGGGCTTCGTCCTGGGCGACCTGCACATCGTCGGCGCCAGCCGCGACGCCGAGGCTAGCTGTTTGGTCCCGGAGAGTCGTGACGTTATCCTGACGCGGGAAGCGGAGGAAGCGCTATGGCAGACAGTCTTCACGGCAGCGCCCGAACGACGCCGCGAGTTCGAGCCGAGCTGCAGGCGTCGAAAGACGCGACCGGCATCCTGGCCCAGCGCTACGGCCTGAGCCGCACCACCGTGAACGAGTGGCGCGGCCGGACAACCACGGCCGACGCTCCGATGGGGCCGACGGCGCCGCACAGCACTGTGCTGAGCCTACAGGAGGAGGCCATGGCGGTCGAGTTCCGGCGCCTCGCAGATGAGCGAGGCGAGCTGCGTCAGATCCTCGAAGCCCTGTTCGGGCGGCGTGTCGAGAATGTCGCAGTCGACGAGGCCGGCGAGACGCCCCTCGTCTTGCTCCGTCAATGGAGCCGCTTCCCACACGCAAGCACGCTCCCGAGCCTGTTCAGGTCGATCCATGATGCGAAACCCGTGGATTACGCGAACCTCGTCCCGCTCCGGCAGGCGCAAGCCGGCACGAACCACTGCGCTGGCGTTGCCGTAGCGGCCCGAGGTCAACTGCGCCTGGATGAAGGCGCGTCGCTCGCGGGTTCAGCGAGACGGTGATGGTTTCACGAACGGCCATGCTGAGTGTTTTGACAGGTTCCTACCTTGTCACGCAGCTTTAGCCGGCTTCTCATTGACCAGGTCAGGTAGCCGGTTCAAATCGCTCTACTGGACCTCGGACCCGACCGACCGCCTCACGACCACCGAAGCCGCAGCAGACCGAAAATATGCTTCCGATGAATGCCGCGGGCGTGCTGAACGACGTCGATGAGCGCAGCGCCCGTTCCCGACGTTCCGGACGAGCGATGGACCTCTCCGAAGCAGACATCGGTGATCGAGTTCCCCTCCAGACGGGGTCGAGTGCGTAGTGGCTGCATACGGATGTACGATGCAGACGAGCAGAGCTTGTTCCAGCGACGGCGCTGTCATCGCGCGTCAGGCGGCGGAAGGACGCCCCGGCTAGCGGGCAAAGTCGACCATCGCCGCGACGACCCTGTCCTCCCTGAACGGCTTCAGGAAGAAGACGCCGCGCGCCGGGATCTCATGCAGCGGCACGGTCCGCCTGGACGACGTGAGGATCAGCTCGATCGGCGGCCATCGGTCCCGGATCGACGCCGCCAGCTTCATGCCGTCGAAGCCGCCCGGCATGTCGATGTCGGCGAAGACGATGCGGATGTCGAGACGCGTTTCCAGGATCCGCACCGCGTCGTCGGCGTCCATCGCCTCCACGGCGTCGAAGCCCGCCTCCTCGACGAGGTCGAGGATCATCATGCGCTGGATGGGTTCGTCCTCGACGACGAGGACCGTGCCGGTCTGGCGTGGGTAGGGCATGGACGGGATCAGGCCTGTTCGACTTGCTTCAGCGGCGCGCGGAAGGTCGCGACGAGACCTCGAGGTTCATAAGCGACGACCGAGCCACCCGTTCCGACGAGGCCCATCTTCAGCAGGCGCGAGCCGAAGCCCTTGCGGGTCGGCTCGACCGCGGGCGGCCCGCCGTGCTCCCGCCACGTCAGCGCGAGGTGCGTCGCCTCCCCGTCGCTGTCGAGCCGCCACGCGACCTCCACGCCGCCGTCAGCCGCCGTCAGGGAGCCGTACTTGCCGGCGTTGGTCGCCAGCTCGTGCAGGAGCAGCGAGGTCGACAGCGCTGCCCGCGGCCCGAGGCGGACGGTGGGGCCATCGGCCGAGAAGCGACCGGAGGCGCCGGCCGTGTCGAGCACCCGCTCGACCACCTCGTGAAGGTCCGCCGCGGTCCAGTCGCCCCGCAGCAGGACGTCCTGGGCGGTGCCGAGCGCGACGAGCCGCCTGGTGAAGGTCTCGGAGGCTTCCCGGTCCTGCGTCGCCTTGAACGTCTGCTTGGCGATGGCCTGCACCACCGCCAGCGTGTTCTTCAGCCGGTGGCTGATCTCGCCGTTGAGCACCGCCTGCCTCTCCTCGGCGCGCACCCTAGCGATGCCGGCCCTGGTCCGGTCGGCCGCGGTGCGCACGAAGGCCTCCTCCTCGAGATCCAGCGTCCGCGGTGAGCCGAAGGTGGCAAGCACCACCGCGACGAGCCTGCCATGCTCGATGAGCGGCACGTTGATCAGGCCCGCGACGCCCAGCGCCGCGAAGGAGGCCGCGCGTTCCGACGTGCGCGGATCGCGACCCACGTCGGCGATCACCACCGTGCAGCCGGCCTTGAGATCGTCGAAGAACGACCCGTAGTCGCGGAGGAGGCGCGTTCCGATCACGCTGACGACGACGTCCGGCGCGCTCCAGGCCCGCTTCACGGTGACGGTCTCCGCATCGACGTCGATCGACGCGTAGGCGGCTTGGTCGGCACCGAGCGTCTCGCCGATGGTCACGGCGGCCATCGCCGCCATCGCGTCGGCGTCGTCCGTGCCGCGGAGCCCGTCGCCGAGGCGCATGAGCGCCTCCCGGCGGCGGGAGCCGGCGGCGAGGGCACGATCGGCCTGGATGCGCGCCGTCACGTCGAGGAAGAGGATGACGAAGATGTCGGGACCGACCGGACCGATGCGCCCCTCGTACCAGCGCCCGAGCCGGCCGACCTGCCGCGTGAAGGTCACGGTTTCGCCGGTGTCGGCGACGCGGCCGGGATCGGCGATCCATTCGTCTTCGACATTCGGGATGAGTTCGCGGACGGTCCTGCCGATCGCTTCCTCGGGCGCGAAGCCGACGAGGTCGGCGAAGGCAGGGTTGACCTCGCGGTAGCGCCAGTCGACGACGGCGCCCGCCGCGTCGCGCACGACCTCGCCGATGACGATGCCTTCCCGCAGGCGCTCGAACAGCCCGCGCCAGTACGCCTCGCTCGCCGCGAGGCGCGCCTCGGCGACGTTGCGCTCGGACACGTCCTCCACGGTGAGCACGGCGCCGGCCACCGCGTCCTCGCTGACGAACGGCGCCGTCGTGACCCTCGCCTCGACCCGGCGGCCGTCGCGCCGGAAGAACACGACGTTCTCGTCGGTGTGCAGCCGCCCGTCGTCGAGCGCGCGCCGCAGCGGGCAGTCCACGGCGGGGAAGGGCCGCCCGTCGCAATGCGAGTGGTGAACGAGCGCGTGCAGGTCGCGCCCGATCATCTCCGGCTGCGTCCAGCCGAACATCGCCTCGGCGGCGGGATTGGCGAAGGTGATGAGGCCCTCCCGGTTCATCTGGAAGATCGCCTGTCCGACGTTGTCGGTGACGGTGCGCAGCAAGCGCGTCTGCCGACGTAGCGCGCCCTCCGTCGTCCGCTGCAAGGCGATCAGCACCCCGCGCTCGTGAAGGAGGCGGCGCAACTCGAGCTGCGACATCACCTGCCGCGCCAGCAGTCGGAGGGACTCGGCCTGATCGTCGGCGAGCCCTGCCGGCCTGGGCGCATGGTCGATGACGCACAGGCTGCCCAGGACGTGGCCGTCGGCCGTGCGCAGCGGCGCGCCCGCGTAGAAGCGGATGCGGGGGTCTCCCGTCACCAGCGGGTTGCCGGCGGTCCGCCGGTCGGCGGCGAGGTCGGGGATGATCAGGAGGTCGGGCTCGCTCAGCGCGTGCGCGCAGACGGACGAGTCGAGGTCGGTCTGGCAAGCCGGGAAGCCGGCGCGCGCCTTGACCCACTGCCGGTCCCCCGGCACCAGGCTGACCAGGGCGCCGGGCGCGTCGCAGGCCCGCATGGCGAGGCGCACGAGGTCGTCGAAGCCCTCCTCCGGCGGCGTGTCGAGGATATCGTAGCCGGCGAGGGCGTCGAGGCGGTCGGGGTCGGGGATCAGGTCAGCTGCGGCTTGGTCGCTCGTCATGCGTCCGACTTGTCGGCTCTTCAGGGCGGATGACCTTTCGCTGGCACAGGGCGCCTAGCCTCGCAAGTGTCGTTGGGTCATGGATGGGTGACCGCGGTGCCCGCCTCGTCGCCGGAGCTTGGGTTGCGACGAGCATCCAAGTCGGGGATGCTGTACGCCCGCGTGGCGAGGACACGTGCGCGACGGTGCCGTCGACCGGCGGCGTCGCGGACGGGGGTGAGCATGGGCGAGCACGGTCCCGGTTGCGGCGAGGATGCCGACCGCTGCCAAGGCGAGGGCGTGGGGCGACATGGGTCTGCTCCATGGAGAGTTGCAAGGTGCGACTGCCTTGGCCGAGGCCGCGACCTGCGCACGCAAGGTCGGCGTTGCCGCGCGGTCACGCCTGTTGTCGAAAAGAAGCGAGCCTGCGGATTACGGGTTTGAGCGGCGCAGGCCATTCACTATGCGGTGTGATGGCCGATCCTCGGCTCCGCGTCAGGCATGGTCCGTCATCCACTCATCGCACTGCTTCTCCTGATCGCGGCGTGGACGCAGCTCCTCGCCCCGATGATGACGTGCGCCCGGACGACGACGGCGCTGGACCGGGCGTTGATCTGCCATGCGGGCACGCCGACACCGCGCGACGAGGGCACGCCGGCGGCGCCGGTGCACCGCGACTGCATGTTCTGCGTCGCCTGCCATGCCG
>CALMRL010000016.1 GCA_937873345.1 uncultured Beijerinckiaceae bacterium
ACGACCCGGATGGAATCCCCACCCCTGCGCCGACGTTCAGCGAAACTGCTCTAGGTCGCAGGATCGTCATGGCTGATTCCGACAAGCTTGCGCTAGTTGCTGGGATTGTTTCGAGACACTTTCCGCAGCGCCTCGTTGAAGCCTTCCTCGCTGAGATCGGCCCCATGCTCGCGCGCTAGGGCCTCATAGCGAGCGGTATCGCGGGCAACCTTGTCGGTTAGCGTGGCGGGGTCGGCCACCTGCTCCTGCCCCTCCCTCACCACCTGCCGGTGGATGCGCTCTTGCTGCCCGGCCGTGTCGTGCTCAACCTGAGAGAGGGCGGTTTCGCGGGGTTCTAGCGTCCTTCTAGCCGCTCCGGCATCACTCCCCTTGTCAGCGCTCTTCATTGCAGCATCCTATAGCTTTGAACGTCGGCGCCAGCTGCTATGACCAAGCTCCCCGCATTTGAGAGTACGGCTCGCAGCGCTGGTTCAGTTTTATCGTAATCTATCAGGGCTGCGGTGATTGTCGGAGGATCAACGATCAGCCGAACGTCAGAAATTTTCATGTTAGCAAAAGCAACACCTTGGCTTGAAGGCGAGACGAGTTCAAATAGCCTGCTAAATCCGCGCTCGCTCACGATGCCGGCGCTAAATTCCCATTGCTTTCCTGTAGAGCCTCTAAAGTCAACGTCAAACGCCACCTCGATTCCAAAGGCTTCTCTAAGACGCTTATCGAAGAGTTCACGTGATCGCTTAAGCCTTGGCTGTTCCAAGGTCGCAATGGTGCGCTCCATTGCTTTCGAGGATGCATTCGCGACACTTGCTATCGCGGCGGGGAGGAGATTGCGATCCACGTCCTTGACGTAGAACGAGCCAGCGTCATAGGTGACCCCGGCGCGCTCGGCGACCTTGCTTGCTACCCGATATAGGGCGGGCACAACCCCCATGTCCTCAGCGATGACCTCTGCGTATCCGTCGTCCGAAACCGTCAAGCCATTCCGACCTTGGTCGATCCGCACGCTCACACCAGTTCCGTTCGGATAGGACACGGAAGTAGCTACGAACACAGAGCCATGACGGACGCTCGCTCGGCTTAACGCCTTCAGCACGTCCTGCGCGATCGTCTCTAGCTCTGACTGACTCATAGCAGATCTCTGGCCCAGGGCGGCGGGGGCACCTCGTACATGTCGTTGCAGATCCATAGGGATGCGCAGAGGTCAGCATACTCGGAAAACGAAGTAGGAACACTAGCAGGCTGCTGAAAAAGGCTGCTCGCCGCTGCTGGTCGATCGTGATTCAGTCTCCTCATGGCGGAGGCTGCTGTGCGCGGATCGGACGAGCGGACGGGATCGCTGTTCAGCGACGTGGGGATCGAGGATCGGCTGCGGCCGGATCATCCGCTGCGGGTCGTCCGGGCGCTGACGGACGAGACGCTGGCTTCGATGGAGCGCGAGCTGGCGGCGCTGTACGCGGGGATCGGGCGGCCCTCGATCGCGCCGCAGATGCTGCTGCGGGCGATGCTGTTGCAGGCGTTGTACTCGGTGCGTTCCGAGCGCCAGCTGATGGAGCGCATGGCGTTTGACCTGCTGTTTCGCTGGTTCGTCGGCCTCGGGGCGGATGAGCTGGTTTGGGACGCCTCGACCTTCTCGAAGAACCGCGAGCGGCTGCTTGAGGGCGATGTCGCGGCGCGGTTCCTGGCGGCGCTGATGGCGCGGCCCAAGGTGAAGAGGCTTCTGTCGTCGGAGCACTTCAGCGTCGACGGCACGATGATCGAAGCTTGGTCGTCGATGAAGAGCCTCAGGCCCAGGTCGGAGGTGGGACAGCCGCCGGACGGATCGGACCAGGAGCCGCCTGCCTCGCCGCCTGCCTCGCCGCCTGCCTCGCCGCCGTCTGGCGGCCGCAACGCCGAAGCGGACTTCCGCGGCGAACGGCGCAGCAATGCGACCCACGCTTCCACCACCGACCCCGAGGCCAGGCTTTACCGCAAGGGCGCGGGCATGGAGGCGAAGCTCGCCTTCCTCGGCCATGCCCTGATGGAGAACCGCAGCGGCCTTGTCGTCGACGCCTGCCTGACCAGGGCCGACGGCCACGCCGAGCGCCTCGCCGCCCTGGTGACGATCGAGAAGCGCGCCGACCGTCCCCGCGCCGTCACGCTGGGCGCGGACCGAGGCTACGACACCGCCGACTTCGTGAATGAATTGCGCTCGATGAACGTGCGCCCCCACGTGGCGCAGCGCCGAGTTGGGTCGGCGATCGACCGCCGCGCCACTCGCCACCCCGGCTACGGCGCCAGCCAGCGCGTCCGCAAGCGCATCGAGGAGGCGTTCGGCTGGATGAAAACGGTGGGCGGCATGCGCCGCCCGATGCGGCGCGGCACCGAGCGGGTCGGATGGTCCTTCACCTTTGCCGCGGCCGCCTACAACCTCGTGCGCCTGCCCAGGCTGCTGGCGGAGCCCGCATCGCGGTGACCAAGCCGCGGAGCGCCGTGATCGGGCGCTGGCGGATCGTCGAGGCGGACCTGTGGGACCGCGCGTTCCTCGATCTCTGCGGGCCTGCCACGATGGTCGCCGGCGCCGATGGACACGGCGAGATCAGCTTCGGCGCCGTGCAGGTCGGCCTCGACATCGCCTACGGCCCCGACGACATCGACTTCACTTGGTGCGGCTTCGACGAGATGGATGAGGTGCAGGGCTCGGGCTCCGCCGAACTCCAGCACGACGGCACCCTCACCATCGACTTCGCCTACCACCTCGGCGACGAGGCCAGCCTCAAAGCCGTGCGCGAGACTTCTTCAGCAGCCTGCTAGAAGCGACCACGCCTTCCGCACATGCGGCGGCGTTGTCCGCCTTCGTACGGAGCCCCACCGCGTGCGAATGAAGTGTATGATGGTTTCATCACTGACTGACAATTTCGGGCGTCGGTGGCTGGGAGACGCGACCGTGCTCTTGCCTCGCTAGAGGAGAGCACGCGATGCCGCGCTACTTTTTCGACACCCGCGATGGCGGACATTTCATCGACGACATCGGCACCGAATGCGCCGACCTCGAAGTTGCGCGCGATGAGGCCAAGAACGCCCTACCCGAGATCGCCCGGTTCGCGATCCCGGCGGACGGCGACAAGCAAGCCTACGCGGTGCTGGTGCGGGATGAGGGTGGCAAGATCGTCTACACCGCGACGCTGACCTTCGCCGGTTTGAGGCTCGATGGTGCGGCCGTAAAAGTCTGATCATCGCCACCGCACGACAAGTGGGAGAAGAGTCATGCCAAAGACGATTACGACAAACATGCTACATGCGATGTCACCGGCGCAGATCGGGATTCTGCACGCGAACGCGAGCGCTCGCGACACGCCTGCGGCGCATGACCTGCTGCAACGCCTCGCCGCGGAAGGACTTGTGAAACCAGAGAAGCTTCCTGGCTCCTCGTCACCGGCGCGCAAGGTCACATTAGCTCGGGCAAGCAAGGCGCCGAAAGCGCAAAAAGCGACGCCGGTCGTACACGGACGGCGTGCGTGAGATGGCGACCTCGCGAGGCGGCCGGATCGGCAGGGAAGTTGGCAGGACGGATGCGATGCGTCTGCCGGGTGCTTGTTGCTGCCGGCCGCACTTCCGAGGTGGAAAGCTGCTCGATGAGCGGTCGCGATAGACACGACGACGCAAGGGGAGCTTCAACTGACGTATCCGCTTGATGCTTCCTTCACCTTCGTCCACGCGAGACAACGATCCATTCTCTTCAAGAACTGACTTCTGCAAATGCTTGATATCGCCGCATGCGCAAGCTCCTGAATGGGAACGCCTATATCATCTATACCTGCCCGCACTGCAGCGCCCTTTACTCGGTAACGATATGCATTACCCCGCCGACCAGTATCAAAGGCATTAGGTGCAAGTGTTGCGGCCGCGAAATGGTGGACTGGAGCGGGACCGTCGTCCCGGTCTTCTCCTTCATTGCGCGGCCATCCAACGACAACGCACGCCACTTCCTTCCAAATGTTGCGCGCTGATCGTCACTGCTGGCTAGGCACAAGAGTTTGATCCTGATGGTGGACGCTTCCGGCCGAGCGAGGAACAGGAACCTGATGATCGAGAACCGACAAAATGGTCGCCGCCGTCCTCGCGGCGGCACGGTTCCAGAAGCTATCGACGACGTCGACGTAGAGCATCGCCGAGTGCTACGATAAGTGCCTGGTGATCATGCTCGCACCGCGCCGGGCTATGTAACCGAAGGCGGCCGCAACAGGGGGCATCGAGGCGTCCGCCGAGCAGGACGCCTGGGAGCGGCGCGAGAAGGATTACGGCGGCGGCTAGCAGGACGAAGATGGATGCCTCATGCAATCAAATATCTCGTCGAGAAGGTTTCGCGTCGTGGCCCATAAGTTCGCCCTGAACCAGCGTGTTCAAGTCTCTGCGGAAGCCTCGCTCGCGCAGGCCAGTCCCGACGGGATCTACACTATCGTAAGGCTCATGCCGCAGGGTCAGGACGGGCAGTACGGCTATCGCCTGAAGTCGCAGGCGGGCGAGCGTGTCGCCACCGAAAGCGTCCTGATCGCGACAGTCGGTCACGATGCCGCAGCCGTTCAAGCATAGGGAAGGATCGAATCGATGGCGAAAGGTCAGCAGAAGGGCAATCGCGAGGCCAAGAAGCCGAAAAAGGAGAAGATCAAGACGATTGCCGCCAATCCCCCCGGCGGTAAGACGCAGAGCCTCGACATCGCGAAGTAGAAGTAGGCTGTCGCCGCTTCGGCGGGTCGGCATCGCAAAACCGGCAGTCGGTAGCTCAATAGATAGGTTCTCTAACGCGGCGACCCGGATCGCTGTGCGCTGTGATGACGACGAAGGTGCTGGCGAGACATACTCAGCGCGCTCTCTATCTGCGTAGCGGAGAAACGCGCCTCGACGACGTGGCGATACCGGATCGGCGGGCGACGTGGTGACGCCGCTATGCTTTGATAGGGCGGATTGATCGTCCGGCTGTTCTCGCCGCGGAGCCAAGGCAATGCAGATCCGGTACGGCTACGACATCACGGTGAACTGCCTGCAGCCGACGCCGATGGTCACCATGCTGACGGTGCGCGACGAGCGCTTGGCGACCGACGCCGTCGCGGGCTTCATCAGCCACATCATTCCCGAGGTGTCGACAACAACCTACCGCGACGCCTACGGCAACAGCTGTTGCCGGTTCACCGCGCCGGTCGGCGACCTCCAACTCTGGGGTGACGGCATCATCGCCGACAGCGGCGAGCACGATTCCATCGTTATCACCGCGGCGGAGACGCCGGTTCCCGACCTCCCCGACGAAACTCTGATCTTCCTGATGGGAAGTCGCTATTGCGAGACTGACAAGCTCAGTCAGATCGCCTGGGATATTTTCGGTGGTGTCGCGCCTGGCTGGACCCGAGCCCAGGCGATCTGCGACTTCGCTCACCGGCACATCACGTTCAACTATCAGAATGCCAGTTCGTGGCGCTCCGCCTACGACGTCTTCCAGGGACGCACCGGCGTCTGTCGCGACTATGCGCATCTTGCTATCGCCCTATGCCGCTGCATGAATATGCCGGCTCGCTACGTCAACGGCTACCTTGGCGACATCGGTGTGCCGGTCGTTGACCCCATGGACTATTCCGCGTGGACCGAGGTGTACCTTGATGGCGCGTGGCGCACCTTTGATCCCCGTAACAACATTCCTCGCATCGGCCGAATCGTTGTCGCCCGCGGTCGCGATGCCGCAGACGTGCCACTCATCAACTCTTTCGGGCCGCACCGGCTAAATGCTTTCAGGGTGTGGGCTTACGAGACTTGATTTATCAAAATATTGATACAAATGCTGCATGCATTCTTCCTGCCAACCTCGTCTATCGAGCACCGTCGAGTTGCTTGTCGCTGATGCGTTACAGGTTCCGGGCTGTCGGCATTTCAAGACTGGTATTCACGCGTTGGCTGACTTTTCGCGATGGACGCTCTGAGGAGTTGGACCTACGCGCCGATCCCTGTCACCTGCTTCTTCTCCGACCGAACTTCTGCACCTGCCATCAATGCCGGTGAGTCGGAACTATCGCTTTGGGTTGGAAGCAATCGATCGACCTCTGTCCGCTCACCGACGCGACGTCCTCCAGATCGGCCAGTTCGGTTCCGGCCACTCCAAGCCACTTCCTGTGGGTCCGTTTGCAGGCGCCGCGATCAACGGCAGTTCGGTCTCCCCTGGGCAGCGGAGGCCATCGGAGGCTGCGTGATCAGGGAAGGTCTAGAGCACTTTCGTTTTACACTGGCTCATATCCGGCATGGTCGAAATAGTTG
>CALMRL010000017.1 GCA_937873345.1 uncultured Beijerinckiaceae bacterium
GATCCAAAGCGAAGTCCGTTATCTCCTCGGGGATGTCGGCCGGCTGCACGAGCGGGTGGCGAAGCTCGGCGGCCATTTCCGCCAGGTCGGCGAGGACGTCAGCGGCGCGATCACCTCGGCTGAGAAGATCCTGGCGCGAGGCGAGCGCATCGACGCGATGGACTTTTCCGATCGGGAGACGGTGGGCAAGGCGGCGGAGTAGGTCGTTCCGCCGTCACTGCGGCGATGGTTGCGATGCCGATCGCGCCCCTTGCCGCCGCCCGCCCCCGCGGCAGATGCTGGGCTCATCCTCCACCTCGGTCGCCCCATGCCTTTGCTGATCCTGCCCTTCCACGGCATCTTGCCCGCCTTCGCCGGTTCGCCCGTCCACTGCGGCCCGCGCTCGGCCGTGCTCGGCCGCGCCACGGTCGGCACGGGGCTCTTCCTCGGCGCCGACGCCGTGGTGCGCGCCGACGGCGAGACGGTGACGATCGGCGACGACGTCCACCTCGGGGTGCGGGCCACCGTGCACATCGTCCACGAGCTGCTGCCGACGCGGATCGGGCGAAACGTGACGGTCGGCGCGAATAGCATCGTCCACGCCTGCACGGTGGAGGACGATTGCGTCCTCGAGAACGACGTGGTGGTGCTCGACGGCGCCCACGTCGAGGCGGGGGCCCTGCTGGAAGCCTGCTCCACCGTGTTCCCGCGCAAGCGCCTTGCCGGCGGCTGGGTCTATGCGGGATCGCCGGCGAAGCCGGTGCGCGAACTGAAGGAGGGCGAACTGGCCGCCCGCGCCGCCGCCCTCCGCGCCCGCGACGATGCCGCCGGGATCACCGGAGCCGACGGCGAGGCCGGCGACGACGTGTTTGTCGCCGTGACCGCGCGGGGAAGGGGGCGGCTCGACTTCGCCGCCGGCGCGAGCCTGTTCTTCTCCTGCCTCGTCGGCGAGGGAGCCTTGCGCGTCGGCGCCGACAGCAACGTCCAGGACAACACGGTGGTCCTGCCGGACGGCAGCGAGACGGTGATCGGGCGCTGCGTCACTGTCGGCCACAACGTCCAGATGGGGGCGGTGACGATCGGCGACCATGCCCTCATCGGCATGGGCGCCCGCCTCGCCGACGGCGCGCGGGTGGAAGGCGACGCGATGCTCGCCGCCGGCTCGATCGTCGAGGTGGGCCAAGGGCGCGAATCCGGCTGGTTGTGGGGCGGACGCCCGGCGAAGGCGATGTCGCGGCTCGACGACGCTCGCCGCGCCGGCATGCGCGAGAACGTCGAGCAGTACTGCGGCTATGCCCGCACCTTCCGGGCGCTGCAGCGCCCGAATGGCGAGTGAAGGCCGTCGCGCTGCTGCGGGCGGTCAACGTCGGCGGTACCAGCCGGCTTGCGACGACCCAGTTGTTGGCGGCTGCCGCGAGCCTCGGCTACACCGAGGCGCGTACGATCGGGGGAAGCGGCAGCCTGATGATCCGCGCCGCGCGGGAAGAAAGTCCCGACGAGCTGGCCCGTCGGCTTGAGGCCGCGCTCGCGCTCGCCCGGCCGGGCCTTGCAACCACCGTGCTCGCCCGCTCCCGTGAGGAATGGACGGAGTTGGTCGCCACCAATCCGCTGGCCTTCCCCCCTGGCAGCGACTTCACCAGCTATCTCGTCATGCTGCTCGCCGACGAACCCTCGCCGGGCGCCGTGGCAGCGCTGCCGGCGGCGTTTGACGGCGGCGAGAGGATCGCCGTGGTCGGCCGCACCGCCTTCCTGCACTATCCCGGTGGGGTCAGCGTCTCCCGCCTGACCACCGGCGTCTTGGAGCGCCGCCTCGGCACGCGCGGCACGACGCGCAACTGGAACGTCGTCGGGCGGATCGCCGCGGCCTTGGCCGAAGCGTAGCGGCGGCGAAGCCGTCCGCGGGGATCAAGAACGGTGCCCAAGGGCGCACTTGTCAGCCCAGGGGATGTTGGGCATGAACCTCGCGAAGCAGATCCGGGGTGGGAGATATCCATGGCGCGCAGCAAAATCGGCCTGATCGGCGCGGGCCAGATCGGCGGCACGCTGGCGCATCTCGCCGGGCTGAAGGAGCTGGGCGACATCGTGCTCTTCGACATCGCCGAGGGCACGCCGCAGGGCAAGGCGCTCGACCTCGCCGAGTCCGCCCCCGTGGACGGCTTCAACGCGCAGCTGCGCGGCGCCAACTCCTACGAGGAGATCGCCGGCTCCGACGTGGTGATCGTCACCGCCGGGGTGCCGCGCAAGCCCGGCATGAGCCGCGACGACCTGCTCGGCATCAACCTCAAGGTGATGGAATCGGTCGGCGCCGGCATCAAGGCGCACGCCCCCGACGCCTTCGTGATCTGCATCACCAACCCGCTCGACGCGATGGTGTGGGCGCTGCAGAAGACCTCGCAGCTGCCGCCGAAGAAGGTGGTCGGCATGGCCGGCGTGCTCGACTCCTCGCGCTTCCGCCACTTCCTGTCGGAGGAGCTCAAGGTGTCGGTCGAGGACGTGACCGCCTTCGTGCTCGGCGGCCACGGCGACGACATGGTGCCTTCGCTGCGCTACTCCACCGTGGCGGGCATCCCGCTGCCCGACCTCGTCAAGATGGGCTGGACCACGCAGGCCAGGCTCGACGCCATCATCGAGCGCACCCGCAAGGGCGGCGGCGAGATCGTCAACCTCCTGAAGACCGGCTCGGCCTTCTACGCGCCCGCGGCTTCGGCGATCGCGATGGCGGAGGCCTACCTCAAGGACAAGCGCCGGGTGATGCCCTGCGCCGCGCAGCTCAACGGCGAGTACGGCGAGAGCGGCATCTACGTCGGCGTGCCCGTGGTGATCGGCGCGGGCGGCGTCGAGCGCATCGTCGAGGTCAACCTCGACGAGACGGAGAAGGCGATGTTCGAGAAGTCGGTCGCCTCGGTGCGCACGCTGATCGACGCCTGCAAGGGGATCAACCCGAGCTTCGCGGGCTGAGGCGGGTGATGGATTACGCCGCCGCGCTCGCCCCCTCCACCACGGGCGCCGGCCTGACCCGGTTGCGCCCCTCGCTCTTCGCGGCGTAGAGCGCCGTGTCGGCGTCGGCGATCAGGTCGGCGAGGCTCACGGTCTCGCCGAGCGTGCCGGCGGCGGCACCGGCGCTCAGCGTGATCACCCCGCCGTAGGCACCGAGCATGGCGCATCGCGGGATCGCCGTCGTCTCGACGTCGCGGCGGATGCGCTCGCCGACGCGGATCGCCTCAGTGAGGCCGGTGTCCTCCAGCACCACCAGGAACTCTTCGCCGCCGAAGCGAAACACGCGGGCCGCGCCGAGCCTGACGTCGGCGCCGACCAGCGCGGCGACGCGTTTCAGGCAGCTGTCGCCGGCGAGATGGCCGTTGGCGTCGTTGAAGCTCTTGAAGAAGTCGATGTCGAACAGCAGGACAGCAGTGGCGCGGGGGGCTTCGTCGCCGGCACGCCGCCTCAAGGCCCTGGCGGCGAGGTCGGCGGCGAGCATGTCCAGGGCACGGCGGTTGCCGGTCCCGGTCAAGGCGTCGCGGCGGCTGATCGCTTCCAGCTCGGCGTTGCGCAGCCTGTCGCGCAACGCCAGCAGGTAGCTCGTGCGCAGCTCCGACTCGAGGGTGTAGCAGCCCGTCAGCGAGAACAGCACCACGCCGCCGAAGACGGCGTCGGCGACGGCGATGCGCGGCAGGTCTTGGCTCGCGAAGGGGATCAGCGCGACGGTGTAGAGCAGCAGCGATACCAGGCAGGCCACCACCACGTAGGGGAAGCGGATGCGCTGCACCATGGTGGCGAACAGGATGACGAGCACGCCTGACAGGTGCTCGGAAGAGCGCAGCGGCGAATGCGAGAGCAGGGTCAGGGCGAGGATCGACTCGACGCCGGCGACGATGCCGAAGGCGAGGATGCTCTCGCGGAGCCAGGGCGGCGGCTCGCGCGAGACGACCGCGTTCACCAGCATCATCAGCGGTGTCATTACCGCGAGGTGGAGGAACACCGAGATGGTCATGATGTCGGGGACCAGAAGGAAGTCGCCGACCATGAACAGGTTGTAAACGAGGAGGCCGATGTGGTTCTGCCGCACCAGCATGCGGGCGCGGGCGGCGGAGGTGTCGGCCTCGAAGCGTGCTTCCAGCGCCTTGGCGAACGGCAGGCGGAACGAGCGCAGCTCCAACGCGCGCCCGACATCGTCCAAGGAGAGGCTGTCCAAAGGAACGTTCGGAGGCATGGTGAGGATCGCCTTGGCTCCACGCCGGACCGTGCGGCGAGGCTTCGGGAAACGAGGATCGCGAACGGGTTTCGGAGGCGTCGACCCGATGCTTGGGTCTTGCTGGAAGCCTAGCGAAGTCGGGTGAACGATACGTAAGTCGTCGCTATCCTGGGTTGTCGCGTCGGCCAATCTGACGTCAATCCGGGACGTCCCCGCGATTGCCGGGCGGTACCCCAGACGATACAGCTTCGCGGAGCTTCGGAGACGCGCCCATGAACATCCACGAGTACCAGGCCAAGGCCGTGCTGCAGCAGTTCGGCGTGCCGGTGCCGCGCGGCGTTCCCCTGATGAGCGTGGAAGAGGCCGAGGCGGCGGCCTGCGAGCTCGGCGGCCCGGTGTGGGTGGTGAAGTCGCAGATCCACGCCGGCGGGCGCGGCAAGGGCACCTTCAAGGAGACGCCGCAAGCCAAGGGAGGCGTGCGCGTCGTTCGTTCGGTCGAGGAGGTGAAGGAGAACGTCGCCGCCATGCTCGGTCGCACGCTGGTGACGGTGCAGACCGGCCCCGCCGGGCGGCAGGTCAACCGCCTGTACGTCGAGGACGGCTCGGCGATCGCCAAGGAGTTCTACCTGTCGATCCTGGTCGATCGCGAGACCAGCCGCGTCTCCTTCGTGGTGTCCACGGAGGGTGGCATGGACATCGAGGAGGTGGCGCATTCCCACCCCGAGCGCATCACCACCTTCTCCGTCGATCCCGCGACCGGTGTGCAGCCGCACCACGGCCGCACCGTCGCCAAGGCGCTGGGGCTGGAGGGCGAGCAGGCGAAGCAGGCGGCCAAGCTCGTCGGCCAGCTCTACGACGCCTTCACCGCCAAGGACATGGCGATGCTGGAGATCAACCCGCTGATCCTGTCGCAGGGCGGCGAATTGGTGTGCCTCGATGCCAAGATCTCGTTCGACTCGAACGCCATCTACCGCCATCCCGACGTCGCCGCCCTGCGCGACGAGGCGGAGGAGGATGCCAAGGAGATCGAGGCCTCGAAGTACGACCTCTCCTACGTCGCGCTCGACGGCACGATCGGCTGCATGGTCAACGGCGCCGGTCTCGCCATGGCGACGATGGACATCATCAAGCTGTACGGCGAGGCCCCGGCGAATTTCCTCGACGTCGGCGGCGGCGCCACCAAGCAGAAGGTGACGGCCGCCTTCAAGATCATCACCGCCGACCCGCAGGTGCGCGGCATCCTCGTCAACATCTTCGGCGGCATCATGAAGTGCGACGTCATCGCCGAGGGCGTGATCGCCGCCGTCAAGGAGGTGGGGCTCAAGGTGCCGCTGGTGGTGCGGCTGGAGGGCACCAACGTCGAGCTGGGCAAGGCGATCATCGCCAAGTCAGGCCTCAACGTCATCCCCGCCGACGACCTCGACGACGCCGCGCAGAAGATCGTCGCCGCGATCAGTATCTTATGATTTAGAACAGATGATTAGGGTGTCCGCTACTTACTGGCATCAGGCTCGAAGTGAACAAGAGAGACATTTGATAGCCTGTGAATACTGAAAGTGCGCGATACCCCATCTCCTTTAAATTCATATGTATATGAGCCTGGCCCACCTTTGGCATCTTTTGTCCAGCCATTGATCGCAGAGCCGTACAATGGAGAGGTACTCTCAGCATCAATCGCAAGATTCTCGCATCTGAACGTAAACGATGTGGTGGGATGGATATCTTCAAAAGTATAAACGGGAACGCTAAGTAGCAAATCAAGAGCTTTACAAAGTTCTTCTTGCTTCTGTGGTTGCGCAGCGCCGGAGGAGAATTTCTCGGCAAGTAGCAACTCCTTCAACTTTTGGGAGGTATATAGGAGATAAAAAGCAACCTCAAACAAAAGGGAGGTAATCGAAATTATTCTTATACCTGTTGATCCGATCGGAATAGGGCCTATGGCGCCGTTTTCTGATCCTTCCACGCAAAATCCGGATAGAAGAATTTCGTGTTCAGCGTGATTGAACTCAATAGAAAATAATCTGATTCTACCATGAGAATGCTTGATGTTATTAGCAATGGCGCTTGTGCGATCCCGCAGGGGCTTCATTGATTTTTCAAGCAACCTAAATGAAGCATTTTTGTTTCTCTGATCTGTGCTTGAAAAGAAACATCCGACAACAGATTTGATGTCATCTAGATGCTCTGCGGTCACATACATCAACATTTCAATATCGCCGCGCATGCGGTCGTATGCTGATTCATTGATAACTATATCGCTAATGCGATGAGCCGAAATCATGAAAGAATGTAAAGAACTTATTGCGTTTATCAGTTTCTCCAATATACGAGAGGTAGATACGTTGTAAATACCCAGAGGATGTCTTGTTCCTCGATTCTCGTGAAAACTTGATCCAGAAATTATGGACTCAAGTGCGGCTGTCGCGGCAAGCGATGACGTTTCCGGGTTTTGAGGATTATATATCAAAACTGGCTTCATAGCTATTTGACTCGTCTCTTTAACATCATTGGCCGCGTCCCTACTCCGCGGCGTTGCCGTCCTTGGCCCGCGCGGCGACGCGCAGCAGCGTGTCGACCGCCTGGTCCTCTCCTTCCGCAGTTCCGTCACCGGGCTCGTTGGGATCAAGGTGGCGGCCGAGCCAGCGGCCGTGCTCCACCATCTCGCGGATGATCGGCAGCCGCGCGGCCTCGAAGCGGCGCAGCGCCTCGCCGACGTCGTCGCTGTCCCGCAGCGCCGCGGCGAGCGCGGCGGCGTCGCCGATCGCCTTGGAGGTGCCGGCGCCGGTATGCGGCCTGGCCTGCGCCGCGGCGTCGCCGATCAGCGCGACGCGCCCCGACACGAGCTGCGGGCAGAGGTGGTCGTTGATCGGCTGCAGCTTCGGCTTCTCCGTCGCCCGCACGAAGGCGGCGTAGGCGGGCGACAGCGTGGCGTCGGCGTGGGCGTGCATGGCCGGGATGTTGGGGTGGTGCGTCTCGCCGTCCTCATCGGTGAGCAGGTCCCGCAGCGCGGTCTTCTCCTCCGCCGGACGATACCAGACGAAGTTGTGGCGGCGGCGCCCGAACCCCTCCTCGCCGTCGTCGCCCGGCACGGTGTAGCTCAGCATCTGCTCGTGCGGCGCGGTGCAGAAGGAGAAGGCGTCGACCAGCGCCGCGCGCGCGTGCGCGGGCAGCTCGCCCTCCGGCACCAGCCCGCGCCAGGCGACGTAGCCGGCGTAAACCGGCTTCACCTCCGGATGCATCTGCCCGCGGATCGCCGAGCCGACGCCGTCGGCGGCGACGAGCAGCTCGCCCTCGGCCGTCCGCCCGTCCGTGAAGCGAAGGGCGACGCCCTCGGCCGTCTCGTCATAGCCCTCGACCTCGCGGCCGAGGTGGTAGCGCTCGGGCGGAAAGGCGCCGTGCAGCATGCGGTACAGCGCATCCCAGGAGGTGACGGTCTCGTCCTCGCGGTGCTCGCCGAGGATCGAGCCGTCGCGGGCGTAGACGATCCGGCGCTTCAGCTGCACGCCAGGGCGCCCCGTCAGCCCGGCGCCGGCGAGCGCCTGCCACATCGCGTCCTGCGTGACGATGCCGCCGCCCTGGTCCGACAGGTCGTCCTTCGAGCGCTCGAACACGTGGACGTCCCAGCCAGCGCGCAGAAGGAACAGGCCGGCGGACAGACCGGCAAGCGAGCCGCCGACGACGAGAGCGCGTTTCATGGTGCGAGACCGTACGGTAGGAGGCGTGCCGGCAGCGAAGCCGATGCGGGCCGCGCCGGTTCCTGCGGCTTTACAGCCGTCAGCGTCGCGCTACTCCGCTGCCATCGCCCGCGTCTGCAGGGCGTCGAGCGCCGCGTGGATGTCCTCGATCAGGTCGGCTGGGTCCTCCAGCCCGACGGAAAGGCGCAACGTGCCCTCCGAAATGCCAGCGGCGGCGCGAGCCTCGACGCTGAGGCGCTGATGCGTGGTGGTGGCGGGATGGGTGATGATGCTCTTGGCGTCGCCGAGGTTGTTCGAGATCTTGATGACCTCCAGCGCATTGGCGAAGCGGAAGGCGGCCGCCTTGCCGCCGCGCACGTCGAAGCAGACCAGCGTCGAGCCGCCGCTCATCTGCCGGCGGATGATGGCGGCCGACGGGTGGTCGGCGCGGCCGGGATAGATCACGCGCTCAACCTCTCGCTCCTCGGCCAGCGCGTCGGCGATCAGCCCGGCGCTCTTCACCTGGTGAGCGACGCGCACGGCGAGGCTTTCCAGCGACTTCAGCATCACCCAGGCATTGAACGGCGAGATCGCCGGGCCGGTGTGGCGCAGGAAGTTGTGGAGGTGTTCGTCGATGAAGGCCTTCGATGCCAGGATCACGCCGCCCAGGCAGCGGCCGTGGCCGTCGACGTGCTTGGTGGTGGAATAGATCACGCAATCGGCGCCGTGCTCCAGCGGCTTCTGCAGCAGCGGCGTCGAGAACACGTTGTCGACGGTGAGCTTGGCGCTGCCGGCGTGCGCGATCTCGGCGATCGCGGCAATGTCGTAGACCTGCAGCGTTGGGTTCGTCGGCGTTTCCAGGAAGCACACTTTGGTCTCCGGGCGCATCGCCGCGCGCCAGGCGTCGAGGTCGTTGCCGTCGACGAGCGTGGTGCTGACGCCGAAGCGCGGCAGCAACTCCTCGATGATGTACAGGCACGAACCGAACAGGGCACGGGCGGCGACGACGTGGTCGCCGGCGCGCACCTGCCCCATCATCGCCGCCGTCACCGCCGCCATGCCGCTCGCCGTGGCCCGTGCCGCCTCGGCGCCCTCCAGCATCGCCATCCGCTCCTCGAACATCGCGGTCGTCGGGTTGGAGTAGCGGGCGTAGATGTGGCCGGGATCCTGGCCGTTGAAGCGCGCCTCGGCCTGCTCCATCGTGTCGTAGGCGAAGCCCTGCGTAAGGTAGAGCGCCTCCGACATCTCGTTGAACTGCGAGCGCGTGGTGGCGCCGTGGACGAGGAGGGTAGCGGGACGGAGGCTCGCTGAGCGCATTGTGTCACTTGTCATGGGATGTTGCTTAACAGGTTTTCGCGTGCCGCGCTCAGTCCGGCGCGGACTCCTGGGACAGGCTGCCGCGTTGCCGCACCATCCAGTCCCGCCGCCCAGCCAGCATGTCCGCGAGAGTCACCGGCGCGAAGCCCCAAGCGTCGACGCCGACGTCGAACTGCCGGGGCAAGGGCTTCAGCATGTTGTGAGAATGGCCGTGCAGGTCGAGTGAGCCGCGGGTGCTGCCGTTCCACGAGCGCATCGCGTAGTGGCAGAGCACCAGCGCCGTGCCGTCCTCGCTCAGCTCGCGGTAGTCCTGCACGCTGGCCCAGCCGGGATGCGCGCGCGTCGCCGCGTCGTCGTTGTTGCCGGTGACGAGATGCTTCACGCCCGGCAGCTCGGCGAGCAGCGCGCCGACCGCTTGCGTGCCATAGCCCGGCGCGAAATCGCCAAGAAACCAGACTTCGTCGCCGGCGCGGATCGTCGCCCGCCAACGCTCGATCAGGTGCCGGTCGTGCTCGGCGATGGTGGGGAACGGCCGCTTGGCCGAGCGCAGGATGCGGGCGTCGCCGAAGTGCGTGTCGGAGGTGAAGAAACGGGGCATGGCTTTCGGCCTGCTCAAGGCCCAGGCGGCGGCAACGTTCCCGTCGTCTTCCACCATCATTGCTTCGTCTTCGGCTTGCAATGACGAATTGATCGGAGGGCCCTGAGCACGCCTCTCGGGCAGCCTTCAACCGATCAGCCCGACGGTGGCGCCGCTCATCAGCGTCGCCAGCGTGCCGGCGACGAGCGAGCGCCAGCTCAGCGACGCGATCTCGGCGCGGCGCTCCGGCACCAGTTGCCCCAGGCCCCCGAGCAGGATGCCGAGCGAGCCGAAGTTGGCGAAGCCGCAGAGGGCGTAGACCATGATGCGGCGGGCGTGCGGATCGAGCGCGTCGGCCGGCAGCCGCGCCAGCTCGAGATAGGCGACGAACTCGTTGAGCACGGTCTTGGTGCTCATCAGCCCGGCCGCGGCGGCGCTCTGCTCCCAGGGCACGCCGATCAGCCAGACGATCGGGCGGAAGCCCCAAGCGAAGACACGCTGCAAGGACAGCGGCGCCCCGGCGGCCGGCACCAGCCCGAGCCCCTCGTTGACCAGCGTCACCAGGGCGACGATCACGATCAGCGTGGCGACGATCGCCGCCACCAGCCCGATGCCGTCGAGCGTGCCGCGCATCACCGCCTCCAGCGCGCCCGACGCCCGTTCTCCGGTCTCCAGCGCCGCCGCGGCATCGGGCTCGACGGCGAAGGGCACCATGATCGCCGCCAGCGCCAGCGCCGCCGGCGTCGACAGCACGGCGGCGATCAGCACCTGCGCGAAGGCGTCGGGCAGCACCGGCTTGAGGATCGCGCCGTAGATCACCATCACCGTGCCGGCGATGCCGGCGAGGCCGCAGCTCATCAGGGCATGCAACTCGCCGCGGCTCATGCCGCGGAGGTAGGGGCGCACCAGGATCGGCGCCTCGATCTGGCCGACGAAGACGTGCACCGCCGCTCCCAGCGCCAGCGCGCCGCCGAGCCCCACCGTGCGTCCCAGCGCGAAGGCGAGGGCGCCGACGACCCGCTGCAGGACGCCCCAGTGCGTCAGCAGGGCGGTCAGCGCGGTGACGACCAGCACCAGCGGAAAGGCGCGGAAGGCCAGCACGAAGGAAGCGCCGGGCGTCGTCTCGGCATAGGGCAGCGGCGCGCCGCCGAGGAAGCCGAACACCAACGCCGTGCCGGCATCCGTCGCGCCCTGCAGCGCGCCGACCGCCGCGTCCAGCCCGCGCAGCGCAAGGGTGGCGCCGGGAACCTTCAGGAACAGCAGCGCCAGCGCCGCCTGCAGAGCCAGGCCGCCGACGACCACCCGCCACGGGATGCGCCGGCGGTCCTCGCCGAGCGCCAGTGCGATCAGAAGCAGCGCCGCGATGCCGGCCAGCCCCCGCATCAGCCGCGGCTTGCGGCGCGGATGTCGGCGAGGCCGCGCTTCTGCCGGCTATCCCCATCGAAGTTGCTCGCGTCGAGCCAGCGCCGCAGCGCTTCACGCGCGCGGGGCCATTCGCGGTCGAGGAGGCTGTACCAGGCGGTGTCGCGGTTGCGCTCCTTCACCACCACGGCCTGGCGGAACACGCCCTCGAAGGTGAAGCCGAAGCGCTCCGCCGCGCGGCGCGAGGGCGCGTTGAGGCTGTCGCACTTCCATTCGAGCCGGCGATAGCCACCCTCATCGAAGGCGCGGCGCATCAGCATCGCGACCGCCTCTGTCGCGGGCGCGGTGCGTTGCAGGCGGGGCGCGAAGTTGACGTGGCCGATCTCGATCGCGCCGTTGCCGGCGTCGATCCGCATCAGGGCCAGCGTGCCGAGCGCCTCACCGGCGACCACAACGGCGAAATGCAGCGGGTCCGCCGAGACGGCGCGCCGCTCGGCCTCGGCACGGTAGGTCGTCAAATCGTGCGGCGGCTCGTCGGGCAGGTAGGTCCAGTCGCGCGTATCCGGCGCTTCGGCGAAGGCGCGATAGAGCGCGTCGGCGTGGGCGCCCAAGTCGAGCGGCTCCAGACAACAGGTGCGGCCTTGCATCGGCTCGCGCAAAGGGCGCTCGCGCGGCACCCAGTCCGGCACGGCGGGGCCGACGGGCTGATCGAAGCCGTTGCGGCGCTCGCTCATCTCAGATCACCGCCGAGACTGGGATGTTACGGCGGACGGCCGCGACCCTCTCGCCCTCGTGCGGCGTGTGGCCCTCGCGCATCAACTCGGCGACGAGTCCGGAGCGCCCAATCTCGCGGTGCGCAGCGGCGGTGCGCTCGCGCAGCACGGCGGAAAGGGAGTCGAGCGGTTCGGCTGTCACGAGGCTTGGGTCTACGTGGCGTGCGGCGCCGCGTCCATCGCGAGTCTGATGCAGAGGCGCGAGCGTCTCTGCATCGGTTTTGGTCCGGCGTGGGCCGCGGCCCTGCCGGAGCGGCTCCCTACTTGGAGGAGGGCGGCATCGGCGACATCTGGCTGGCCGCGGCGGCTTCCTTGGCGTGCGAACCTTCGAGCCAGTTGAAGCGGTCGGTGGACAGCAGGATGAAGTGGATCAGCAGGGCCAACCCGAACAGGAAGGTGAACAGGGCGATCAGCGTCCTGCGCGGATCGAACAGCAACCAAACGCGCCACATGGTCGTGACTCCCTTAGGCCAGCGCGGTGAGCGCGTGATGGATCATGTCGAGGCCGGTCTTGTAGCCGCCGGGACCGGGAATCCACGGGCGCCAAAACCACACCAGGATGTGCGCGAAGATGGCGATACCGGTGAAGATGATGAAGCTCGTGAGGAAGATGGAATGGAATTCGCGGGCCTCCGCTTCCGTCATTCCCGAGACGGACACGTCGCGGCCTTGCAGTTCTGCCATGGGCTGTAACCCTCCTTTTACGAATGCGCTCCGGGGAGCCTTGGCC
>CALMRL010000018.1 GCA_937873345.1 uncultured Beijerinckiaceae bacterium
CCTACACGATGAGCAACGACGTCCAGTACATCGAGCCTAAGGCGCGCGTGTACTGAGGCGGAGAGGGCGATGGTTCACGCAGGCGGTATCGGACACAATCGACGATCCGGGAGGTCTCGCGTGTACGCCATTACCTTCGATTTCGATACCAGCCTGCTCGAGCAGCTTTATCCCAACGACTCCTGGCGAAACGCCTCCAGCGACGTCAGGAGGTTCTTCGAAGGCAACGGCTTCGAAAACAAGCAGGGCTCCGTCTATTTTGCAATTGACGACATCGATGCCGTCGAGTGCATCGCTCTCGTTCAAGACCTCGCGGAAACCTACGATTGGTTCACGCCCTCGTTGAGGGATATCAGGATGCTCCGCATCGAGGAGAACAACGACCTCATGCCCATCCTCGACCGCAAGAAGCGTCGCAAGCGGCAGTGATTTCGGGAAACACCAGATGATCGACACAGCCCATGACGCTCCCGAGCGCGCCACCAGCGTCTGCGTGCCGGTGGGCATGACCGACTGGCTCGCGGCCCCGGATGCCGCCATGAAGCGCGACGCCGTGGCGGGGCTCGAGCGCGGCGACGTCGTGCTGTTCCCGCACCTGCCCTTCGCGCTGTCGCCTGCCGAGGCGAAGCTCCTCGATCCGGCCGCCGTCAAGGAGGGTACCAAGACCGTCAAATACGACCCCGACACCGGCCGCGTGTGGGGCTACGCCGAGGGCATCGACGCCGCGGCGATGAAGTCGATGATGGAGCGCTACGCCGACCACACGCGGCGCCTGCTCCAGGCACTCACCCCCTACGGTTCGTCGCTGAAGATCGGCAACACGTCGTTTCGCCCCGTCGAGGCGCAGGGGCGCCAGCAGTCCAAGCGCCACGACGACACGCGGATCCACGTCGACGCCTTTCCGTCGCGGCCGAGCCACGGCCAGCGCATCATGCGCGTCTTCACCAACGTCCATCCCGGCTCCAAGCCGCGCGTGTGGCGCGTCGGCGAGCCCTTTGAGGCGGTGGCGAACCGCTTCCTGCCGAAGATCGCGGCGCCGATCCCGGGCAGCGCGAGGCTCATGAAGCTCGTCGGCATCACCAAGTCGCAGCGCTCGCCCGCCGACCACTACATGCTGCAGCTTCACGACCGCATGAAGCTCGACGACGGCTATCAGCGCGACGTGCCCTATCAGCAGATCGAGTTCGCCCCGGGCCAGACCTGGATGGTCTTCACCGATCAGGTGTCGCATGCCGCCCTGTCGGGCCAGCACGCGCTGGAGCAGACCTTCACGCTGGAGGTCGAGGGCACGGCCGAGCCCGAGCGCGCGCCCGTCCGCGTGCTGGAGCGCATGAAGGGCCGGAAGCTGCACGGAAGGAGCGCGGGGTGGGGCGGATCGTGCTGGTGCGGA
>CALMRL010000019.1 GCA_937873345.1 uncultured Beijerinckiaceae bacterium
CAGGGGGAAGCGGCGCAGCAGCTTCTCGCAGAAGGCGTGGATGGTCTGGATCTTCAAGCCGCCCGGCGTCTCGACGGCGCGGGTGAACAGCCGGCGCGCCAGCAGCATCTCGGCGGCGGTCGGCGCCGCCGCGCCGGTGTCGGCGATGGCCGCGCGAAGCTTGGCATCGTCCAGCGTCACCCAGCCGGCGAGCCGCTCGAAGACGCGGGTCGACATCTGCGCCGCCGCCGCCTTGGTGAAGGTGAGGCAGAGGATGCGCGAGGGCGGCACGCCGGCGAGCAGGAGGCGGATGACGCGTTGCGTCAGCACGTGCGTCTTGCCCGAGCCGGCGTTGGCCGACACCCAGATCGAGCGGGCGGGATCGGAGGCCCGCGCCTGCCGCTCGCGCAGCAGGTCGGCGACGCTCACCCCTGGCGCATCCGTCCGGAGCGCGTTCGCCCGGGGCACGGTCATGTCGCGTCCTCCCCGTCGCCGGCGAGCGACCATTCGCGGACGCGGGCGAGGTGGTCGTAGTCGCCGCCGGCCCTGGCGTATTTCGGGAAAGGCCGCGAGGGGTAGGCCGTCTCGGCCGAGCGGAATGCGGAAAGTAGGCGGGCGAGCTGCGCCCAGTGCCGCTCGACGACGGCGGCGAAGTCCTCGTCCTTGAAGTCGAGCGCGCGGACGAAGCCGCCCCCTTTGCCGCCCAGCTTGAGGTAGGTCGCGGCAAAGGCGCCGCGGTGCGCCCGGCCGAAGCCGCCCTCGCGCAGCATCGCCGCCTCCAGGGTGAGCTGCGGTGCGAAGCCGACCTGCACCTCGCGCAGCCCCGGCGGCTGCCCGCTCTTGTAGTCGATCAGCGTCACCAACCCGTCGCGGTGGCGGTCGATGCGGTCGGCGCGGGCGGTGAGGATGAAGGCGGAGCGGTCGGCGAGCGTCAGCGTCACCCTGCCCTGCTTTTCCGTCTCGATCTCGCCGAGCAGCAGGCGCTGCTTCGCATCAAAGTCGAGGAAGACGTCGAGCGCCCGCGAGATCACCGGCCAGCGAAAGGCCCGGAACACCGGGTCCTCCAGCGCCGCGGCGAAGGCCTCGCGGGTGATCAGCTCCAGGCTGGCGCGGCGCCGCGCCGGCGAGGCGCCGGCCGCACCGCGCTCGACGAAATCCTGCAGCGCGCCGTGCAGCAGGGAGCCGAACTCGCCGGCGTCGATCTGGTGGTCCACCCGCGGCAGCGGCTTGATCCTCAGCACGTGTGCGGCGTGGATCGCGTAGGGGTCGCGGCGCAGCGTCTCGATGCGGGTGACGCTGAGCCTGTCGGGC
>CALMRL010000020.1:0-2337 GCA_937873345.1 uncultured Beijerinckiaceae bacterium
TGATGTCGGACGAGCCGCCAAAGGCCTGCGCAAGCTGCGGGCTCCGGTGGAGCCTTTGATGCGCTACCTCTTTCCATCAGACATCGTGCGTCCGGCAACGTCCGCCGACGGCCGCCTTTCTGGGTCAGCGACGAGGATCGCATGAAGTTGCCGAACGTGCCCCTCATCGGGCGGGACGATTTCTCCGAACCGTCGGCCTTCCGCCCCGAGAACATGCTCCGGGAAGTGCGGCGGCAGAAGAACATGGTCGCCACCTCGATACCTGAAGTCTGCATCCTCGATCCCGACGGCGACATCGTTCAATTTGCGGTGCGGAATTTTGACGCGAAGCCTTCCCGGGACTGGGCCTGCTTCCATACGCGCCTGTGGGAGTGGCGTTGCGGCGACCTCCGCTACGGCGTGATCGGACACGCGGTCGGCGCCTCCTACTCGGTCCTGTTGGCGGAGCAGGCGTTCGTGTCGGGCTGCGAACTGCTCGTCAGCGTCTCTTCGGCCGGCCAGATCCGCGATCTTGGGCCGCCGCCCTACCACGTCGTGGTGACGAAGGCGCTGCGCGACGAGGGGACGAGCTACCATTACCTGCCGCCGGCGGTTTGGTGCGAGGCCGATCCCGAGGTGCTCGCCGTCGCAGTCGAGGCTTTCCGGCTGCTGCCGCACCAGATCCACGCGGGCCCCAGTTGGACGACGGACGCGCCCTTCCGGGAGACCGAGACGCTGATCGCCTCTCGCGCCGAGGCCGGGGCGGTCACGGTGGAGATGGAGGCGGCGGCTCTTTACGCCTTTTCCCGTGCCAAGTGTCGCCCCGTCCTCTGCTTGGCCCACGTGACCAATCGGCTGGCGAGGGTCGAGAACGACTTCGAGAAGGGGTTGGAGGAAGGCGCCCATGCCTCGCTCGACCTCGTGAAGGCCTTCGTGGACGCCTGGTTCGCGAGCGGGGAACTCTTTCGTGCGACGAGGTCGAGCCCGGAACCGTCCTGGCGGGAGGCGTCGTCCGATGCCGGGCTTCTCGTCGTGAACGAGGTCGAGCCATGACGATGACCGGCTCATCGTTCCGCGACAGCGACGCGACGCTGATCGCACCGCGGCGGGCGAAGCGCCTCCATCCCCCGGCTGTGCGGGTGATGCACTGGGCCAACGCCCTGGCGATGATCGTGATGATTACTTCGGGATGGGGCATCTACGACGACTACGTGATCGTCAATGGTCTCCACTTCAACGGTCATTTCCGGTTGGGCGGGTGGGCCGCGGAGAGCCTGCAATGGCACTTCGCCGGCATGTGGCTGCTGATGGCGAACGGTGCGGCCTACCTCGCCTATGGCTTCGCGACCGGGCGGTTCCGCGAGCGTTTGCTGCCGATCCGTCCGGGCGACGTGTTGCGGACCGTCAAGGACACCCTTCGCTTGAAGATCGCGCACGAGGACATCACGGCCTACAACGCGGTCCAGAAGATCCTGTACATCGTCGCGATCTCGGCGGGGGTCTCGCAGGTGGTGACCGGCGTCGCGATCTGGAAGCCGATGCAGCTCTCTTGGCTCGTCGACCTCCTGGGCGGCTTCCAAGGGGCGCGCCTGATCCACTTCCTCGGAATGGCCGTGCTCGTCGGCTTCCTCGCCGTGCACGTCCTCCTCGCGCTTCTCGTCCCCTCTACGCTCTGGGCGATGCTCTCCGGGGGGCCGGTGGTGCGGCGGAAAGGCGGGTCGTCGTGAGGTCTCCGTTCCGCCCCCCTTCGCCGCCGGATCCCGGCGTGCTCGACGACCATCGACCGCTGATCCAATCCCTGGAGCGGCGCGGCCTCATCCGGGGCGGTCTTTCGCTCGGGGCCCTTGCGATGCTCACGGGATGCGACGCCTCGAAGCCGCAGGCCGTAGGCGCCGCCCTTGAGGCGATCAACGGCTTCAACGACGGCGTCCAGGCCTTCCTCTTCGATCCCAACAAGCTCGCGCCGACCTATCCCGCGTCGATGGTGCTCAAACCACCCAAGTTCAACGCCTACTTCGACGTGGACGACCTCAAGCCGATCGACGGCGCCAGCTGGAAGCTCGAACTCGGGGGATTGATCGCGGACAAGCGGCCCTGGACGATCGAGAAGCTTTCGGCCCTGCCGCAAGTCGACGAGGTGATCCGCCACGTCTGCGTCGAAGGCTGGGACTACATCGGCGAATGGTCGGGTATCCCTCTCCGCCTCTTCCTGGAGAAGGTGGGCGCCGACCTCCGCGCCCGCTACGTGGCCTTCCGCACCGCCGACGACTATCCGAGCAGCATCGACATGGCCACGGCGCTGCATCCGCAGACGCTGCTGGCGACGCGCTATGCGAAGGACACGCTCGCCGATCCCTT
>CALMRL010000020.1:2347-6208 GCA_937873345.1 uncultured Beijerinckiaceae bacterium
GCGCATGTCGACGAAGCTCGGCTACAAGAACCCGAAGTGGATCACCGCCATCGAGGTGACGAACACCTATCCCGGCGGCTATTGGGAATCCCGGGGCTTCAACTGGTTCGCCGGCCTTTGACGATGCGTCCGTTTCCCTCGCGGTCTTCGTGGAAACGCGTCGTCCTGGGGTTCGCCCTGCTTTCCGGACCCGCGGCCATCAGCTCTTCCCGTTCCGCCATCGCAGAAGCGACGCCTCCTGCAGATGCGTCCGGCGAAGCAGACGACGGCGGTGCGGCGGACCGGCGCGACGACCGTTTCCCGCAAACCGTCCGCGTGGGGGACTTGATCGGTCGGGCCGTGCTGCGTCCCGACGAGGATCGCGGCATTGTCGGACGCATCCGAAGCATCGTCCGACTGGGTGACGGCACCCTCGCCTTCGTCATGGAGCGGGGCGGATGGTTCGGATTCGGTCGACAGACGGTCTCGCTGCCTTTGGACCAGCTGGCGCTGCTCGGCCAGGACACCGCGCTTCCGGACTTCGAACCCGAAGACGCCTCGACTTACCCAAACTTCGTCGAGGGAAGCGCGATCGTGTTGTCGCCCGACGCCATCGTCAGGATCGGGTTGGCCAAACCGTATCATTGACGGCCCGATCCCCGTCATCAAACGTCGTCGCGATATTGGCGCCCACGGCTCGAAGACCAAATCTCCGGGCGGATCGCTTCAGTGCATTATCGCCGAGTTCGGTGGTTTAGAGCATTTTCTATTTACGTGGGCGCATAGCCTGCGCTCGCGATGTCGTTCTGGCATTCTTGCGGTGTCAGCGATCGGATCAGGATTCGGCAAGGCGCAGAACCGGCGTAACGCTTGTGCCGCGATCCATAGCTACGGCTGAGGTCAGCGTGGATGAAGTCACACCATCCCCGCAGAGTACCGAGTTCCGTATAGAGCGCGCCGAAACGTTCGCCCTGATCGTCGCCTTTTACAGCCCTGGTGGCTCGCGACGTCGAGGCAACCCGCCATCGAGCCTATGATCGAGACGGGCGGGCGAGCCGCAGCAGCCGTGCAGGAACAGGGCGACGCAGGCGCGCGCCCGCGCGGCGATCTCGGCCGGGGTCGGCGGTGCCGCGCAGCCCATCGCGACAGCGCGCTGCGGCTCCATCATCATGCCGCGGAGCATGCTGGCAGCGAGGCCGAAGTCGTTGATCTTGAGCAGGCTGCGCTCGACCTGCGTCCGCAGGTACGCAGACAGCAGGTCGAGGACCCGCGCGATCACGCAGGCGTGGAAGTTCGCCGCGAGTTCAGGGAAACGGTCGCTTTCGGCGATCACGAGGTTCTGAATCGCCATCGCCTCGGGTGACATGGCGAGCAGGCCCATTTCGGTCAGGATGCGCTCGAGGACGTCGGGTACCGCCCCGAGCGCGTCCGCCGCGACGGCGCTGAGGAAGCGGTCCATGCGGTCGGCTATCACCGTCCTGAACAGGTCCGCCTTGGTCGGGACCAGCCTGTACAGCGTTCGCTTCGACACGCCCGCACCCCGCGCGACGTCGTCCATGACAGCGCCGGCGTAACCGCGCGTCACGAACTCGCACAGCGCCGTCTCGGCGATCAGGTGCCGCGTGTCGGCGTCCGGACGCGCTTGCGGGCGCCCGCGCTGACGCGGTCCGGCATCGGTGCACCTGGCTCCTGGCAGAGCCGCCCTGCGTTCCTCCGGGATCGTCCCCGCCTCCCACTTCATCCGACTTGTGCCGTCCGGGTGATCCATACAGCCATTGACGCCATCGAAGCGACTCCCATTTAGAAAACTCGCAAGTGTTCTAATTCGGCAAAAGCCTCCGGACGGCGGCGCCGCAGCATGCGAACGGGAACAGCACGATGTCCAGGATCATCCCATTTCTCATCGCGAGCCTGCTCCTCGCCGCCCCGGCCGAGGCGGCCGACCGGGTGTCCACCGGTCGCAGCGCGTCGGCACCGGCGTCGCGCGTCGCCACCCCCGACGCCCGGAAGGCGTGGTTCGAGCGGGCAGTCGGCGACATTCTCGACGGTCGCCCGCTATCGAATAGAAATTGCGCCGGGCGCTGACCTCATCGGCCGGTGTGCGGGGTTTCGTCCTGCGCGTCAGGGAACGAGGCGAACCGCACGCGTTCGTTCGTTTCGATCGTACGTGTGCCTCGGCTCCCTGCGGGACGGACGCAAGGGCGCCTTTGCCGACCGCTTCCCGCGCCACGGCCTGCGCGGACCCGAGCGGCGCATCCTCGACTCCTGCCCCAACCACCTTCATGCCCGTGTCGGCGCGGGCTGCGAGAACACCATGCAGCACAGGCGCGAACTTCGCGCGCTCGGCTTCCCCGGCACGCCGAAGCAGGTCGAGCGCTGGCTGGGCGAGCGATGCCCGCGCTCGGCCAGGACCACGGTCCGGCGATGGCAACCAGCGCCGGCCGCAGCACCGGTGCCGTCACCTTCACCGTTGCCTTCGCCGAAGTACCTGTCGTGGTGCCTCCTGGGTGAACCAGAAAACGACGAAGCCACGACTGCCGCCGTCTTCGCCTTCTCGACCGCGATATCGATCGAAAGCATGACTTGCCGCGTCCGCCAGGCTAACAAATTGAAACGTCGTCACGAGGACTGAAAGGTCTGGCGGAGGAAGGCAATCATGCGATCCATAATCTTGGAAGAACATTGTGCCAGTCCCGGTTTCGTTGCCGGACCCGGCCGAAACTTCATGGACCAGCTTCGTGATCGAGGCGGACACTTCAATGAGATTTACCAGAAACTTCAAGATATTGGCGTCAACCGCATTGCTGAAATGGACGCGGCTGGCATTGACATGCAGGTTCTGTCGCTCACTGCGCCAGGTGTCGAGCAGGCAGACGTGGACGAACAGATTTCGATTGCTTGTGAAGTCAATGACTTTCTTGCGGACGGTGTAGCGAAGAACCCAAGCCGCTTCGCCGCCTTTGCGACATTACCTGTCGCGGCTCCAGACAGAGCAAGCGAGGAGCTGGATCGCAGGGTCACGCAGCAAGGTTTCAAGGGTGCGATGATCAATGGCCACACCCGAGGCCGTTACCTTGATGATAAATTCTTCTCACCGATTCTTGAGCGTGCCGAGGCGCTCGACGTGCCTCTGTATCTTCATCCGACTATACCACCGAAAGTGGTCGTTGAAGCGTATTATAGCGGGTTCTCTCCAGCCGTCAGCGCGATCTTCTCCATCGCGGGTTGGGGTTGGCACGTCGAAACCGCGGTGCATATCATCCGCATGATTCTTGGCGGGGTATTCGACCGTTACCCAAAACTCCAAGTCATTATCGGCCATATGGGTGAGGGAATCCCCTTCATGTTGCCGAGGATGAGCAACACCATGACGCAGACTCTGACAAAGTTAGATCGTCCGATCGAGGCATACTTGCGCCAAAATGTTCATTATACGTTGAGCGGGTTTACCTTTCCAGCGACTTTCCTCAATCTTCTACTGGAAGTCGGTGCGGAGCGGATCATGTTTTCTGCCGATGATCCTTACCTATCGATGAAAGCGTCACAAGACTTTCTTCAACATATCCCGGTCAGTGAAGAGGATCGGGAACGCATTGCGCACGGAAATGCGGAAAAGTTGTTGCGATTGTAAGCTGCCGCTCTCGATCGTCTCGGATCCGACCTGCAGGCCGAGCTTCTTTTCAACAGCGCCGGCAATTGCACCGCGCACACAGCCGTCTGGCTGCTCTTCGTCGTGAACCGGCAGTGAGAACCTGACCCAAAAGCCTACCGATACCAGCGGCCCTCATGATTGACCCATATGGGCCCATTCGCGCTCGGCTAGCCCGCTTAGAGCGTCTAACAAAACGCGGGCTGGTGCGTTGTTGGGGCATGGCGAAGACC
>CALMRL010000021.1 GCA_937873345.1 uncultured Beijerinckiaceae bacterium
TCTACACTCTCTCCGTCGTCGGCAGCGTCAGATGTGTATAAGAGACAGGCTGAGGTCACTCCAGGGATCGGCAGCATCATCCCCGCGGAACGTGGTCGAGCCAAGGCGCCATCCGTCGCGGCTACAGCATCGGACCGCGTCATGGACGTGGTCCGATGCTGTAGGCTGTTGTTGTTGCATAAGCTTCTTCGAAAACCGCTGCGCACTTTTCGGGCTGATGCTCTAGGGATGCGTCGCTGGTCGGGATGCGCCTCAGGCGGCGGCGCGGGCCTCGATCTGCCCGGCGCCGAGCGGTGGCAGCGTGCTCATCACCCTCTGCGGCGGGAAGGAGACGGTGACGGTGGTGCCCTCGCGCAGCCGCGAGCGCAGGTCGAGGGCGCCGCCGTGCAGCTCGACGAGCCCCTTGACGATCGGCAAGCCGAGCCCGGTTCCCTCCTCGGCCGTCTTCTGCGCGAAGGAGCCGCGGCCGAAGGACGACATCACGGTCGGGATCTCGGCTTCGGGAATGCCGACCCCGGTGTCGGAGACGGCGAAGAACAGCCCGCCGTCCTGCGTCGCGCCCAGCGCGATGCGGATGGTGCCGCCGGCGGGGGTGAACTTGACCGCGTTCGACAGGATGTTGAGCATCACCTGGCGCACCGCGCGGGCATCAGCCCAAAGCCGCGGCAAGGTCGGTCCGCCGTCCTGGCCGATCGCGATGTCCTTCTTGTTGGCGCGCAGCGCCATCAGGTGGCGGCACTCGTCGGCGACGCCCTGCAGGTCGACGGCCTCCTCCACGAGCTCGTAGCGCCCGGCCTCGACGCGCGACAGGTCGAGGATCTCGTTGATCAGCATCAGCAGGTGCTGGCCGGAGGCATGGATGTCGGCGGAATAGCCGCGGTAGGCCGGCACCGCGTGGCCGCCGAACAGCTCGGCCTTCATCACCTCGGAAAAGCCGAGGATGGCGTTGAGCGGCGTGCGAAGCTCGTGGCTCATCGTGGCGAGGAAGCGCGACTTGGCGAGGTTCGACTCCTCGGCGCGGTGGCGCGCGAGGTCGCTCGCCGCCTTGGCCTGCTCCAGCTCGGCGATCAGCTCATCCTTCTCCGCCCGGAACTGCAGCGATTGCAGCATCGAAGCGTGCAGCTTGCGCGCCAGCACCACGAAGTAGCCGAGCGTGCCGACCGCGAGCAGGCTCAGCACCGCCTCCGGTCCGGCGAGGCTCATCGGGTGCAGCACCAGCACCACGGCGGCGGCGATCGGGGCGAGGCAGCCGAGCACGCCGGCCGGCAGCGTCGCCGTGATGGAAACGCTCGTCGCCGCCATCAGGAACAGCGCCACCAGCGGGACGCTCGCGGCGTGCGGGAAGGACGCGGCGTGCAGGCCGTCGGCATCGCTCACCAACCCGATCACGAAGGACCAGGACAGCCCCTGCGCGCTCTCGGCGACGACGAAGGAGCGTTGCCAGCCGGCTAGGCCGTTCAACCCGACATGGCCGACGCGGCCCGCTTCGCTCAGGCGCAGGAAGCGGTGGGCGATGAGCACCGCGCAGCCCAGGCAGAGCGCGTTGGCGGCGAACCAGCCGGCGGCGGCGGTCGCGCCGGTCCAGCGCGCCACCACGGCGGCGAACGCCGCGGCGAGCATGAGGCAGCCGGCGCCGGCTGGTTC
>CALMRL010000022.1 GCA_937873345.1 uncultured Beijerinckiaceae bacterium
GCGATGCCGCGCCCGAGCGCGACCAGCGTGCCGGTGACGTAGGTCAGCCCGACCTTGAGGCCGCCGGCCTTGTGCAGCACGCCGTTCTGCGCGCCCATCGCGAAGGCGAGCAGCGACGCCACCGCGGGGCTGCCGATCGGTAGCGCCAGCAGCGCCGCACCGAGAAGGGCGCACTCGAAGGCGAGCACGGCGACGTGCCACCAGCGTCCGGCCGCCGCGGCGACGAACTCGGCGGCGACCGTGCCGGCGACGAACAGGGCGATGGTGCGGGCGAACTCGGCGAAATGCGGCGCCTGCCCGCTAGCCAGGCTCACCGCGGCCTGCGTGCTGTTGCCGCTCATGAAGGAGACGAAAAGGCCGCGGTGGTAGATGTAGCCGGTGGCATCGACGAAGCCCGCCAGCGCCGCGAGGCAGGCGGCAAGCGTCAGGGTCGCGGCGGGATGGCCCGGCGGGTCGTCGCTC
Organism: uncultured Beijerinckiaceae bacterium; assembly: GCA_937873345.1. Classification (GTDB taxonomy): domain Bacteria; phylum Pseudomonadota; class Alphaproteobacteria; order Rhizobiales; family Beijerinckiaceae; genus RH-AL1. The sequence goes on from CALMRL010000022.1 coordinate 463, forward strand.
AAGGGCGGAAGCTCCCAAGATGCGGAAACGCCACGCTCAGGCCGCGTGCATCTCCACGGCGACGCGGATCAGGTCGCTGGTCCGCTCCACCAGCAGCTTGTGCTTGATCGCGGTGCAGGTGTTGGCCGCCGTCTTGTAGGAGATGCCCAGCGCATCGGCGATGTCGCTCAGGCCCTTGCCCTTGGCGAGCAGGCGCATGATGTCGAGTTCGCGTGCCGACAGCGCCTTGCCGGGATCGTCCGAGCCCAGCACGTTGACCGCCAACTCGGACGCGAGGTCGCGCTCGACGTAGCGGCCGCCGGCGATCACGCACCTGATCGCCTCCACCAGCTCCTCCGCGCCGGCGCCCTTGGAGACGTAGCCCCTCGCGCCGGCCTGCAGGGCGCGGGCGACGTAGAGCGGGGTGGTGTGCATGGAAAAGATCAGCACCTTGGTCTTCGCGTCCTCGATGAGGAGGCGGCGCAGCAGGTCGAGGCCGCCCGAGCCCGGCAGGTTGAGATCGAGGATCACCACCTCGGGCTTCTCCGCCTTGAACACGGCGAGCGCGTCGCGGCCCGTCGCCGCTTCCAGCACCGCGGCCTCGACGGCCATCGACAGCAGCCGCCGCACGCCCTCGCGCACCACGGCGTGATCGTCCACGAGCAGCAGCTTCATGCCTCGGCATCCATTCTCGCGATGTCCGGCGTCTCGCCAGCCCGGCCCGACCGGCCGGCCTGCCGCAGCGGCAGCACGGCGCGCACCGTGACGCCGCCCTCTCCGGGGCCTGGACCTTGATTCAGCCCGTGGCCCCGCACGTCGAGCGTCCCGCCGATTGAGCGGACCCGCTCCGTCATCCCGGTCAGGCCGAAGCCGAAGCGCGCGCCGCCGCCGGCGAAGCCGCGTCCGTCATCGACCACCGTGACGACCGCCCACGCCTCGTCGACCGCGACGGTAACGGCGATGCTCGACGGGTCGCCGTGGCGCAGGGCGTTCGACACGCTCTCCTGCACCACCCGAAAGGCGACCGCGTCGAGCGGCGGGTCGAGCGGCTCGCCGTCGATGGCGCTGGCGATCAGCACCCCCGGCCGACGCGTCGCCCAGAAGGCGATGAGGTTGTCGACGGCGCCGGACAGGCCGAGGTCGAGCAGGGCGCCGGGGGCGAGGCGCGACAGCACCTCCTTGAGGTGGCGCTGCATGTGGCGCACGGCCTCGGCGATCGAGTCGGCGCGCGGCCCGATCTCGGTGGCATTTCCGCGCGCGAGGTACTGCCGGATCATCGCGGCATCCGCGCCGACCGCGAAGACGAAGGGGGCGACGTCGTCGTGGAGGTCACGGGCGAGCTCCGCGCGCTCCTCCTCCTGGATGGTGATGATCTGCTCGTTGAGGAGCCGGTTCTGCTCGTCGGCGGCGGCGAGGCGGTCGGCCATGGCGTTGAAGCCGTCGCGCAGCGGCATCAGCTCGCTGGCGAGGTCGGGCTTCAGCCGCACCGTCCTGTCCCCCGTGCCGACCCGGCCGAGCGCGTCGCAGACGTCGCGCAAGGGAGCCAGCGCACCTCGGATCGTCAGGAAGGCGAGCAGGAGCACGGCGGCGAAGAACACCGTCATCACCTTCAGCATCAGGATCGTGTCGCTCCACGCCTCCGTGACCTCGTTGTGCGGGTCGGCCTCCAGCACGAGGTGGCCGATGGGCGCGAAGGAGGCCGGCAGCGCCGGCTCGCGGCCCGGCAGCCGCGGCTTGAGCAGATGGTAGAACCAGGCGGGCGCCGCCTCCTCGGGCGTGAGCGGTCGCGACTGCGCGAGGAGGCGGCCGTCGGGCGCCAGCAGCGCGGCGCGCACGTGGCGGTCGCCGTCGAAGTCGCGCACCACGCCGCGCAGCTTCTTCGCGGGGTCGGCGGGATCGTCCTGGTCGTCGAGGGAGGACAAGGCGCTCGTCGCGGCGACGGCGAGCGCCGCCTGCACCTCGGTCCGCACCTTGCTGACGGCGTGCTCGTAGGTCAGCCCGAATGCGACGAAGAGGCTGAACAGGAGAACAAGGGTTGTCGACAGCGCCAAGCGGCGTTGGATGGACACGCGGGATCCGACCCGGGAGAGCACAACCGCACCGAAGCACAAAGCGGCGGCGAATACACGGGAGGTTTTGCCCGATCGTGCGGGAAGGCCGGGAATTTTGCGGTCCGCGCGTGAACGGCGAAGCAGAGCCCGGCGTCGCGCTTCAGCCGCTGGTGCCGCCGCCGCACAGCTCTTGGCCGAGGCGGCGCAGAAAGGCGAGCGCGGCGTCGAGCTGGCCGACCTCGACGTATTCGTCGGGCTGGTGCGCCTGCCGGATCGAGCCGGGACCGCAGACGATCGTCGGGATGCCGTTCACCTGGAACTGCCCGGCCTCGGTGACGTAGGAGGCGGTGGCGACCGCATCGGAGCGGGCGAGGCGTTTTCCCAGCACCTCGGCCGGCGAGCCCGGCTCGGCCGACAGCGGCGGCACGGCGATGTCGCGCTTCGTCTCGATCGTCGCATCGGGCGCGTGGCGCCTCAGCCTGGGCAGCACCGTGGCCGCGACGAAGCCGTCGAAATGGCGGATCGCCAGCTCCTGGTCGACTCCGGGCAGGCCGCGGAACTCCCACTCGAAGCGGCATTCGCCGGCAAGGATGTTGCGGGCCGAGCCGCCGGCGATCACGCCGACGTGCACGGTGGAGTACGGCGGGTCGAAGGTCGGATCATCGTCCCCTTCCAGAGTCTCGCCGAAGCGGTCGAGTTCAGCGACGAGGAGGGCCGCGGCGTGAACCGCGCTTCCTCCCAGCCGCGGATTGGCGGAATGGGCTTGGCGCCCGCGCACCACCGTCTCGTAGGTCGCGATCGACTTGTGGGCGTTGACGACGTGCATCTCCGTCGGCTCGCCGACGAGGCAGAGCGCCGGACGCGGCAAGTCCGCGCCGAAGCGGGCAATCGTGGGCAGCGAGCCGAGGCAACCCACCTCCTCGTCGTAGGACAGCAGCAGGTGCACCGGCTTCCTGAGCGGCAGCTTCGCCAGCTCCGGCAGCATCGCGAGCGCAACCGCGTCGAAGCCTTTCATGTCGCAGGTACCGCGCCCGTAAAGCCGGTCGCCGTCGCGGCGCAGCGCGAAGGGATCGCCCGACCAGTGCTGGCCGGCGACGGGGACCACGTCGCTGTGGCCCGACAGCACGACGCCGCCGTCCTCCCGCGGGCCGACGGTAGCGAACAGCGCCGCTCGCGTGCCGGTCGCGTCGGGCACGCGGGTGAACGCGATGGCGTGGGAGGCGAGATAGGCTTCGACGTGCTCGATCAGCGGCAGGTTGCTCTTCGAGGAGACCGTGTCGAAGCCGACCAGCGCCTCCAGGATCTGCAGCGAGGATTGCAGCTGCAGCGCCGAGGCCTGGCTCGCGCCCATCAGTTGAGGACGCGCGCGACGGAAGGGCTGTCGAGCGAGAACATCGGGATGTCGGCGTCGAACACGCCGCCGTCCTCGCCGACCACGCGATAGCTGCCGACCATGAAGCCCGACGGCGTGGCGAGCGGGCAGCCCGAGGTGTAGCGGAACACCTCGCCCGGCTTCAGCACCGGCTGCTCGCCGACGACGCCGGGTCCCCTCACCTCCTCCAATCGGCCGAGCGCGTCGGTGATCTTCCAGTGGCGGTGCGTGACCTGCACGGCATGGTCGCCGCCGTTGGCGATCTCCACGGTGTAGGACCAGAAGTACTGGCCGCGCTTCTCGTCCGAGCGCTCGGGCACGAACTCCGGCAGCACGGTGATCTCGATGCCGCGGGTGGTGCGGGAATACAGCGGCTCGGAGGATGATGGGTCGGGCAAGGGGACGGGCATGGGAGGATTCTAGGGGCGCCCGGCGGGTTTGGCCAGGGTTGCCTCAGCCCGCCGGCAGGCCGGCCTCGGCGAGCAGCTCCGGGAGCTTGGCGCGAACGCCGCCGTAGCCGCGGGTCGCGTGCGGCCAGAAAGCGCGATCCCAGGCCTGCATCGGCCGCACAAGTTCGATG
>CALMRL010000023.1 GCA_937873345.1 uncultured Beijerinckiaceae bacterium
CGCGCGGTCGGACGGGATGCAGACGTCGGCGAAACCGACCGCGGCGAGGATCGCGCGCAGCTCGGCATCGGCGACGAACACCTGCGGCGCCGCCTCGAGCGACGAACCGATCAGCTTGGCGGCGCGGGCGATCTCCAGCGCGCCGGTGACGACGGCGCGCGCGGCGCGCACCCGCTCCCAGCGCGCCGCCAGGGCGGGGTCGCGCCAGCCGTCGGGGATCGCGTCGAAGGCTTCGAGGTGCACGCAGACGGCCTGCGGATAGCGCGACAGCCACGCCTCCTCGGCGGTGAAGACGAGGATCGGCGCGAGCCACAGCGTCACCGCGCGGAAGACGCGGTCGACGACGTGCAGCGCGGCGCGGCGGCGCGGCGAGGACGGCGCGTCGCAGTACAGCGCGTCCTTACGGATATCGAAGTAGAAGGCCGACAGGTCGGTGTTGAGGAAGGCGGCGAGGCGCGCGACCACGCGCTTCACGTCGTAGCGCGCGTAGGCGTCCCGCACCTCGCCGTCGAGCTCCGCGAGGCGGTGCAGCATCAGCCGCTCCAGCTCCGGCAGCTCCGCGGGAACGTCACCCCCGTCGTGGTGGGCGAGGGCGCCGAGCATCCAGCGCAGGGTGTTGCGCAGCTTCTTGTAGGTCTCGACGACCGTCTTCAGGATCTCGGGACCGATGCGCAGGTCGTCGGCGGTGTCCGACGCCGCCACCCACAGGCGTAGGATGTCGGCGCCCGAGTCCTTGATGACGCTCTGCGGCGCCGTGACGTTGCCGAGCGACTTCGACATCTTGCGCCCATGCTCGTCGAGCACGAAGCCGTGGGTCAGCACGGCATCGTAGGGCGCGCGGCCGCGGGTGCCGCAGGACTCCAGCAGCGAGGAGTGGAACCAGCCGCGGTGCTGGTCGGAGCCTTCGAGATACATCACCTCGTCCTCGCCGCCGTCGCGACGGCGTCGGATGCCGGAGAGCGCGGGGAAGGCGCCCTCCAGCGTGAAGGCGTGGGTGGAGCCGGAGTCGAACCAGACGTCGAGCACGTCGTCCACCTTTCGCCAGTCCTCCCCCGCGCGCTTCCCGAGGAAGCGTTCGCGCGCGCCCTCGGCGTACCAGGCATCGGCGCCCTCGGCGGCGAAGGCGTCGAGGATGCGGGCGTTGACGGCCTCATCGACGAGCGGCCGATGCTCGGCGTCGACGAAGACGGCGATCGGCACGCCCCAGGCGCGCTGGCGGGAGACGACCCAGTCCGGCCGGTTGCTGATCATGCCGGTGATGCGCGTCTCGCCGGCCGGCGGCACCCACTGCGTGCGGGCGATCTCCGCCATCGCAAGGGAGCGCAGGTTCGGGAGGTTGCGATCCTCCGCGCCGTCATTGCGAACGGAGGATCGCAATTCAGCCGCGCCGAGGCTCGGGTCCCGCGGCGTCGATCCTTGCGGTTGCCCCTGGGTTGCTTCGCCGTCGGCTCGCAATGACGGTGTGGTCGCGGACGGCACGGCGAAAGGCTGGTCGAGCGCGATGAACCACTGCGGCGTGTTGCGGAAGATCAGCGGCTTCTTCGAGCGCCAGGAGTGGGGATAGCTGTGCTTCAGCCGCCCGCGCGCCACCAGCGTGCCGGCCTCCGCGAGCGCCTTGATGACCGCGTCGTTGGCGTCGCCGCGGTTGCCCTTGCCGTCGTAGACGCGGCGGCCCTCGAAGCCCGGTGCTTCAGCGGTCAGGGCACCGTCGGCGTCGACGGTGTAGGGGATGCGGGTGTCGATGCCGCGCTCGCGCAACGCCTTGTTGTTGCTCATCCATACGTCGAAGTCGTCGCGGCCGTGCGAGGGCGCGGTGTGGACGAAGCCGGTGCCGGTGTCGTCGGTGACGTGGTCGCCGTCGAGCAGCGGAACGCGGTGCATGTAGCAGCCAGGAGCAATCCCGGATTTATTCAGCGGATGAAAGGCCACAAGTCCGTTTAGTTCCTCCGCTGTAACACTTCCCAGTCTTTCAAAGCGATCAACTTTTGCCACTTTGAAGACGCTTTCAGCTAGGGTATCGGCAAGAAGGTATCTTGCACCTTTTTTCGCCCAATTATTTTCTGGCGTTGAGACTACCTCATACACGCCGTAGGAAATCTTTGATGAGTAGGACAGCGCACGATTCGCTGGAATGGTCCAAGGCGTTGTAGTATAGATTAAAACAGCCACATCTTCCAGCAAAGAGGGAGTTAGCGGCAGAACCGGAGCGGGAGTATTGCGCCCCACAAATGGAGCTAAGCGCTTGTAGCTGCCGTGATGCGCGGGAAATGCCACGTACACCGTGTCCGAGACATGGTCCTCGTACTCCACCTCCGCCTCGGCCAGCGCGGTCCTCTCGACCACGCTCCACATCACCGGCTTCGAGCCGCGGTAGAGCAGCCCGTTGGCGGCGAACGTCATGATCTCGCCGGCGATCGCTGTCTCGGCGGGGAAGCTCATCGTCTCGTAGGGCGTGTCCCACTCGCCGGCGACGCCGAGGCGCTTGAACTCCTCGCGCTGCACGTCGACCCAGCGGCGCGCGAAGTCGCGGCACTGGCGGCGGAACTCGACCACCGGCACGGCATCCTTGTCGCGGCCCTTGGCCCGGTACTCCTCCTCGATCTTCCACTCGATCGGCAGGCCGTGGCAGTCCCAGCCCGGCACGTAGGCACAAGCCTTGCCCATCATCCGTTGCGAGCGGGTGACGAGGTCCTTGAGGATCTTGTTGAGGGCGTGGCCGATGTGGATGTTGCCGTTCGCATACGGCGGCCCGTCGTGGAGGACGAACTTGGGACGGCCCCGCCCCGCCTCGCGCATCCGCTCCTGCAGACCGATCGCCGCCCAGCGCGCCAGCATCTCCGGCTCGCGCGCCGGCAGGCCGGCGCGCATCGGGAAGTCGGTTTTGGGCAGGTACAGGGTCTTGGAATAGTCCGTGCCGGCGGGCACGGTGGCGGGCTTGTTCATGGAAGGCTCTTGCGGGGGACCGCCCCTGCCTTAGCAAGCACCGGGGCCGCGCGAAAGGCGAGCGCTCACGAGCCCGGCGTGCCCCCGGCCCAGATGCGCGCGGCGGCGTCGCCACAAAAGTCGTCCGCGCCGGTGTGGGTCAGCCGGCTTTCGAGGTCGAGCCAGATGTCGCCGCCGCACGCCCGCCAGCGCCGGCAGAACGCGTAGTCCTCGCTGAGGTAGGCGCCGGTGTCGGGATCGATCAGGCAGTCGAACAGCGCGAAGAGGTTGTCGCTCGCCGGCAATCGGCCGGCAGTGGCGTGCACCCGGTTGAAGCGCAGCTCGGGATAGGCGGCGACCATCCGCAGCAGCGCCTCGCGCTTCACCAGCATGAAGCCGGTGCCGGCGTAGCTCGCGGTGGCGAAGCCGTCGACCGTGCGCCGCTTCCCCTCGTTGAGCAGGGTGCCGACGTAGGTCAAGCCCGCCGTGCGCAGCGGCTCGCCCGCCACGGCACGGCGGGGCAGCGCCTCCCAGTCCGTCGCCTTGAGGGGATAGAAGGCGGCAGCGACGTCGCGGTCGAAATGCAGGAGTCGCAGCAGTTGCTCCGGCGCGAACGCGATGTCGGCGTCGACGAAGAGCAGGTGCGTCGCCTCGGCGGAGTCGAGGACGCGGGCGGCAAGCACGGCGCGCGAGCGGGTGATCAGCGCGTCGCCGGCGAGAAGCGCCAGCTCGATGCGCAGGCCGTGGCGCGGCGCGGCTGCGAGCAGGCGGCAGACGGAGAGCATGTAGCCGTGGTGCACCAGGCCGCCGAAGCAGGGCGTCGCCAGCACGATCTGGGGTGCTCGCGCCATCAGAACCGCCGCGCCGCCCGCCAAAGCAGCCACTGCCGGCGCCAGGGGGGAAGGTCGACCGGCGTCTCGAACGGGTTCAGCCCCGGCCGCTCCATCCGGCGCAACGTCGGCTCGCAGAGCGCCGCCGGGAGGCAGGCGGCCGAGCCGGGCTGGCCGGGTCGCAGCGCTCCGCGCATGTCGCGTAGGTGCACGCGGACGCGTGCACGCAGGGTCTGCAGCACCAGGCCGAGGCCGGGCGAGTCGCGATGCGCTATCACCGCCTCCGGCGGCAGCTTGAGGCGCTCCAGCAGGTCGAGCGGCAGGAAGAGTTGGCCGCGCATCACCTGGAACGGCAGCTCGCGCAGCAGCCGCGTCAGCCCTTCGGCACGGCCTGCCGCCTCGACGGCGGGGGGCGGCAGCCGGCCGGGCGCGAGGATGCGGGCGAAGGCCTGGAAGAGGTTGGCCGTGGTGTTCCCGACGTAGTTCTCCAGCGCCGCCTCGCTCGGCATCGGGTCGTCGTAGAGGTCGAAGGACCGCGCCTCGATGAGCGCGAGCGGCATGTCCCGGCCGAGGTTGAAGCGCTGCAGCGTGTCGATCAGCGCCTCGGCGAGAGGGTTGCCGCCCGGCGCCTCGTTGGCGATGGCGTCGCGCCACCACTGGAAGCGCATCTCGCCCAGCATCGGCTGCGACACCGCCTCGCGCACCCGCGCGATCTCGACGGAAAAGGCGAGCAGCGCGTGCACATGGCGCCGCGCCTCGGCGGGCCAGTACAGGCTGGCGAGCCAGCGATCGGGATCGCCGGCGCGGGCGACGTCGAAGCACTGGGCGTAGGCGGCGGCGAGGGAGGGATCGCCCCCGGCGTCCACCATCACGCCACCGCGATCAGCGCAGCGGCGACGCGACGCTTCTCGCCGAGCAGGATGGAATAGGTGCGTGCCGCCGCCGCCGTGCTCATCGGCTCGGCATGCAGGCCGGCGCGACGGAGGTCGGCGCGCAGGTCGAAGATCGGCAGCATGTCGACGCCGGTCCCGATCAGCAGGTGCTCGATCGCCAGGGGCGTGCCGGCCGCGGCGCGGGCCTCGGCGATCACGCGGGCCAGCGAGGCGGTCGTCAAGCCGTCGGCGTCGGTGACGTCCCAGGCGTAGATGCCGGACGGCAGGGCGAGGATCGAGCCGCGATGCGACATGTCGGCGAAGCGGAAGCCGCCCTGGCCGTAACCTTCGATCGCGTGGGTGCCGGGCAGGAAGCCGGCACCAGACGGATCGCCGGCGTCGGCCACCGCTAGACCGCCGCCTTGGCGGTGCCGGTCTTTTCCAGCTGCGCCTTGGCGCGCACCTCGGCCGGGCTCGGCTCGGTCGTGATCGCCGGCTCGCCTGCCGCCTCGGGGCGCAGGCCGAGGTAGATCAGCATCGGCGAGCAGATGAAGATCGAGGAATAGGTCGCGACGAAGATGCCGAACATCATCGCCAGCGAGAAGGAGCGGATCACCTCGCCGCCGAAGACGACGAGCGACAGCAGCGCCAGGAACACGGTCGTCGCGGTCATGATGGTGCGCGGCAGCACCGCGTTGACCGACACGTCGATCAGCTCGTTGGTCGAGATGCGGCGGTACTTGCGCATCATCTCGCGGATGCGGTCGAGCACCACCACCGTCTCGTTGAGGCTGTAGCCGACGATGGTCAGGATCGCGGCGATCGACGTCGTGTTGAACTCGAGCTGCGTGATCGAGAAGAAGCCCACCGTCAGCAGCAGGTCGTGCATCGTGGCGATGATCGCGCCGACCGCGAACTGCCACTCGAAGCGGAACCACAGGTAGCACAGCACGGCGACGATCGAGATCACCACGCCGAGCGTGCCGGACTGCACCAGTTCGCCCGACACGGTGGGGCCGACGACCGACGTTTGTCGCACGGTATAGTCCTCGCCGACCGCCCTGGTGACGCGCTGCACCGCGCCCTCCTGCGCGGCGTCCCCGCCGGGCTGCAGGCCGAAGCGGATGGCGACGTCGGAGGGCTGGCCGAGACCCTGCACGCCGACGGGGCCGACGTTCATCTTCTCGGTTTCGGCGCGCAGCTTGGCGAGGTCGGCATGGCCCGAGTTCGCCCGCACCTCGATCAGCGTGCCGCCGGCGAAGTCGATGCCGAAGTTCATGCCGACCGTGAGGAACAGAACCACGGAAACGATCGAGAGCAGCGCCGAGAAGGGGTAGCTCACGCGCCGGAAGCGCATGAAGCCGAAGGTGGTGTTCTCGGGGGCGAGACGGAGGAGCTTCATTGGGCTTTGTCCTTGCCGATCAGATCGGCAGCCGCACCGGGCGCTTCCAGCGGTACCACAGGGCAATCATCATGCGCGTCATCGTCACCGCCGTTACGATGGAGGTGAGGATGCCGAGCCCCATCGACACGGCGAAGCCGCGCACCGGGCCGGCGCCGAGGAAGTACAGGATCGCCGCGGCGACGAACATCGTGACGTTGGAGTCGACGATGGTGGCGAAGGCGCGCTTGAAGCCGGCGTCGAGCGACTGGATCACGGAGCGTCCGGCGTGGTTCTCCTCGCGGATGCGCTCGTAGATCAGGACGTTGGAGTCCACGGCCATGCCGATCGTCAGCACGATGCCGGCGATGCCGGGCAGCGTCAGCGTGGCGCCGAGCAGGACCAACCCCGCGAAGATGAAGGCGATGTGCACGGTGAGCGCGAGATTGGCGAAGATGCCGAAGGTGCCGTAGGTCAACAGCATGTAGGCGAACACCAGCGCCGCGCCGACGTAGGCCGCGAGCTTGCCGGCGTTGATCGAATCCTGTCCGAGGCCGGGGCCGACCGTCTGCTGCTGCACGATCACGAGCTTCGCCGGCAGGGCGCCGGCGCGCAGCAGGATCGCGAGGTCGTTCGCCTGCTCCACCGTGAAGTTGCCGGAGATCTGCCCCGAGCCGCCGGTGATCGGCTCGTTGATGCGCGGCGCCGAGATCACCTTGTTGTCGAGCACGATCGCAAACGGCTTGCCGACGTTCTCCGTCGTCGCCTGGGCGAAGCGCTGGCCGCCGCGGATGTTGAAGCGGAAGTTCACCACCGGCTGGCCGTTGCGCTGGTCGAAGCCGGGCGAGGCGTCGGTGAGGTCCTCGCCCTGCACCAGCACGCGTTTTTCCACCGGCAGCTTCTCCTTGCCGTCGGTCTGGTCAAGCAACTCGACATCGGCGGGGTTGGCACCGGGCTCGGCGACCATGCGAAATTCGAGCTTGGCGGTCTGGCCGAGGATGTCGATCAGGCGCTGCGGGTTGGCGAGGCCGGGCACCTCGACGGAGACGCGGTCGTTGCCCTCGCGCTGGATCGACGGCTCGGTGGTGCCGAGCGCGTCGACGCGGCGGCGGATCACCTCGATCGACTGGTCGACGGCGCGGCGCACCCGCTCGGTGAGGCCGGCGTCGGTGACGGTGACGGCGATGCCGCCCTGCCCGTTATCGGCGACGGCGTAGGCAGAGCCAGCGCTCTGCCCCAGTGAGGAGGACTGCGGCACGGCGAGGTCGTTGAGCTTGGACAGCACCTTGGCCTTGTCGGCACCGTCGGCGAGGCGGAACTGCACGCCGCGCGGCTGGACCCCGACACCGCCCACCACCTGCGCCTTCTCCTCGCGCAGGATGCGGCGGACATCGTCGCGCAGGTTGGCGACCATCGTCTTCAGCACGTCGGCCTGATCGACCTGGAGCAGCACGTGCGAGCCGCCCTGCAGGTCGAGGCCCAGCGTCAAGGTGCGCGGGTGCGCCCAGCCCGGCAAGGCGCCGTCGAGCCCGGCGCGCGCGGTCGGCGGCAGCAGGCTCGGCACCACCACCAGCACCGCGGCGAGGACCAGCGCGACGATCGAGGCGATCTTCCAGCGGGCGAAACGCAACATGGCCAATCCTTTGCGCCGGCGGGGGTCCGGTGCGTCATTTCCGGCGGCTCAGCCCGCCGCCTTCACCGGCTCGCCTTTCGCGCGAACCTCCGTCACCATCGGCCGGGCGACGCGGACCCGCACGTTGGCGGCGATCTCGACCTCGACCTCGCTCTCGTCGGTCGCCTTGGTCACCCTGCCGATCAAGCCGCCCGCCGTCACCACGGTGTCGCCGCGACGGATGTTCTTGATCAGGTCGGCCTGGTCCTTCGCCTTCTTCTGCTGCGGGCGCAGCACGAAGAAGTACATGATCAGGATGATCGGCCCGAACAGGGTCAGGTACTGGATGACCGTCTCGGTGCCGTTGGCCGCGCCTGCGGTCTGGGCAAGGGCGGGCGAGATGAAAATGGCCGTGCTCCGGAAGCTGACGCGCCGGGCACGCTCGCCCGGGAGACCGGCGGGTTATACCGAGGGTCGAGGCGAAAGCAACGGCCGCGCAGGGCTGGCGCCGCGGAGGTCGGCTGCCGTAAGGAAGCCGGGATGACAGCCTCCCGCCCCGACGATCACGAAGCCGAAACGCTCGCCGTCCTTGCGCGCATCGCCGCAGCGCTGGAACGTCTCGCTCCGCCGCCGGCCGCCGCGCCGGACTTCGAGGCGGCGGACGCCTTCGTGTGGCGCGCCGAGGAGGGGGTGCTGCAGCCCGTGCCGCGCGTCAGCCGCGTGCCGCTTTCGCTCCTTTCGGGCATCGACCGCAACCGAGACGCGCTGGTCGCCAACACCGAGCGCTTCGCCCGCGGGCACGGCGCCAACAACGTGCTGCTGTGGGGCGCTCGCGGCATGGGCAAGTCGTCGCTGGTCAAGGCGGCGCACGCCGCCGTCGCCGCGATGCCGGATCTCGCCGCGCCGCTGAAGCTCGTCGAGATCGCCCGCGAGGACATCGCCGACCTGCCGCGCCTGATGACGCTGATCCGCCCCGCGCCGGCGCGCTTCCTGGTCTTCTGCGACGACCTGTCCTTCGACGGGGACGATAGCTCCTACAAGTCGCTGAAGGCGGTGCTGGAAGGCGGGCTGGAGGGACGGCCCGACAACGTGCTGTTCTACGCCACCTCGAACCGCCGCCACCTGCTGGCGCGCGACATGGTGGAAAACGAGCGGTCCACCGCGATCAACCCCGGCGAGGCGGTGGAGGAGAAGGTGTCGCTCTCAGACCGCTTCGGCCTGTGGCTCGGCTTCCACAAATGCTCGCAAGGCGAATATCTCGCGATGGTCGAGGCTTACGCCCGGCATTTCGCGCTCGATGTCGCCGAGGGGCAGTTGCACGCCGAGGCGCTGGAGTGGGCGGCGACGCGCGCCAATCGTTCGGGACGCGCGGCCTGGCAGTTCGCGCAGGACCTTGCGGGACGTCTCGGGCGCGTGCTGGACTGAAGCCGCCCTCAGCCCAGCTGCCGAGCGAAGCGCGCGGCCGGCTTCGGCACGCCGATGCTCCACATGAAGTAGCCGCGCGCGTTCAGCGCCGCCTCGATGTCGGTACGCGGCGCCTTGATCCAGGGATCCTCGGCCGCGAGGTCGAAGCGTCCGATCGCCTGCCACGGCGCACCATCGGCCGGCAGGTTGTCGCCGGCCTCGATGATCGACAGGGCGACGCGGTGGTCGGCGCGTTCGGCCGGCTTGAAGCGATAGACGAGCATGAGCGTGACTCCCGGCACGCGCGCATGCACGCGTCGTACCGCGAGTCGTCGAGTCATGGCTCAGGCGGCGAGACGCTCGCCGTCGAGCGGAAAGCGCAGGGCCTGCTCGATCACCGCGACGCCGGCGCCGCGCTTCACCCCCTCGGTCGCGAGGTGGCGGCGCCATCCGCGCGCGCCGGGCAGGCCGTTGAACAGGCCGAGCATGTGCCGCGTCATCGCGTGCAGCGGCACGCCGGCCGCGAGCCGCCCCTCGCCGTAGGGCAGATAGGCCGTCACCGCCTCGGCCCGCGTCGCCGGCGTACCCGCCTCGCCGAACAGCCGGGCATCGACGTCGAGCAGCAGCGCCGGCTCCCCGTAGGCGGCGCGTCCCAGCATCACGCCGTCGAGATGGCAGAGCGCCTCGTCCACCGCCGGCCAGGAGCCAAGGCCGCCGTTCAGCACGATCGGCACCGCGGGCAGACGGCGCTTCAGCGCGTGGACCGCGGGATAGTCGAGCGGCGGCACGTCGCGGTTCTCGAACCGCGACGTGCCGCCCGCCACCGCGGCGTCGGCGAGGGCGTCGAGCGCCTCCAACCCCTGCTCGTCGACGCCGAGGCGGCACTTCACCGTCACCGGCACGGGCGTCGCGGCAACCATCGCCGCAACGCAGTCGCCGACGAGCTTGGGCTCGCGCATCAGGCAGGCGCCGAAGCTGCCGTTCTGCACCCGGTCGGAGGGACAACCGACGTTGAGGTTGATCTCCGCATAGCCGCGATCGGCGCAGATGCAGGCGACGCGGGCGAGATCGGCGGGCACGCTGCCGCCGAGCTGCACCGCGAGCGGGTGCTCGCAGGCATCATGGCCGAGCAGCCGCTCGCGGTCGCCGTGCAGCACCGCCGCCGTCGTCACCATCTCGGTGTAGAGGCGCGCGCGGCGCGACAGGATGCGGTGGAAGGCGCGGCAATGCCGGTCGGTCCAATCCATCATCGGCGCCACGCAGAAGCGCAACGCCTCGGGAGCGAGGGTCGTCACCTCGCGCCCTGCTCGACCATGCCGCCGAAGCGGGACGCGAAATAGGCCGTCATGCCCCGGCCGATGCCGGACATCACGACCGCGCCGGCCCCGGCAAGGGGACCGCGCGCGTCCGCCTCGACGGCGTAGCAGAGGCGACAGCCGCCGGGTTGCTCGACGAGGGTGACGCGCAGCCTGCCGGAGGCGTCGAGCACGCCGCCGCCACCCCGCCCGATCAGGCAGTAGGAGTGCGGCGGATCACTTTCGGCCAGCTCGACCGTGCCGTCGACGACGAGGCGAAGGGGGCCGATCGCGATGCGCGACGACAGCACGAACAGGCTGTCGGAAGCCCGAGCGAGCGAGCGGCAGCCCGGCACGCAGCGGGCGATGACATTGGTGTCGTGCAGGGCGGACCATACGGCTTCCCGGCCGGCCCGGACAAAGGTATGCCCGCACATCCTGACATGCATCCCGACGCATCTCCCGCATGCCGCCGACCGAAATAAAAACCCGCTTCGGCACGCGTTCGGATGCGTGCCGGCCATCGCCCGCCTCGACCGATCGCGCCGCGAAACGCGATCGCCGCGTGAATAGCGCCGATGCGGAGGTGCGTGCAAACTGCGTACGGAAGCATACGTCGAGCGGTGCGAGCCGCCGTCGATGGCCGTCGCCGCGGAGGGATGCGGCATCGGCGCATCCGGTCCGAGCGGGAGTGGCATCGGACGGGGACAAGCCTTCGTCTTGGGCGTCCGATTGGGTCATGCGCCGTTTCCCTTCCGACGCCAGTCCGGCTAAACCGCTCGCCGGGCATCCGGAGCCGAGCGGCATGGGTGGGAGAAGCATCGCTGACCGCCGCCGCGGCCTGATGAAAGCCGTAGGCTACGCGGCGACGTCTCTGGCGATGCCGGCCTTGCTCGCCGCCCTGCCGCCCGGATCTGCCCGTGCCGCGGAGCTTCGCGTCGGCATCGCCGTCCCGCTCAGCGGCTCCGATGCCCTTTACGGCGACGACATCCGCCAGGGTGCCGAGCTGGCGGCGGCGGACGCGGGCGACTTCGGGCAGGGAAGGAGCTTGAAGGCGCGCATCGTCGCGCGCGACGACGGCAACGATCCGGCAAGAGCGGTCGCGGTGGCCAAGGCGCTGGTCGCGGAGCATGTGCCGGCGGTGATCGGCGGCGTGTCCTCGGCCGCCACCGTCGCCGCCTCGGCCGTCTATGCCGAGGCCGGCACCGTCGAGATCGCCCCCGTCGCCGCGGCGCCGGTCCTTACCGATCGCGGCCTCGCCACCGTGTTCCGTCTCGCCGCGCGCGACGACGCCGAACCGGCCAGCGCCGTGCGCCTGCTG
>CALMRL010000024.1 GCA_937873345.1 uncultured Beijerinckiaceae bacterium
GCCCCAGGCAGCCCCGGCATGTTCGGCAGCTTGCCGCCGAGCTGCTTCTGCATCGCCTCGATCTGCTCGGGACTGGGCATCGCGCCGCCGGGCAGCCCTCCGGGCATTCCACCGCCGCCCATCATGCCGCCGAGCGCCTTGGCCATGCCGGCCATCTTGCCCATGCCCCCCAGCTTCCCCATGCCGCCCATGCTCTTCATCATGTCGGCCATCATCCGGTGCTGCTTGAGCAGCCTGTTGACGTCCTCGACCTTCATGCCGGAGCCCGCCGCGATGCGCTTCTTGCGGCTGGCCTTGAGCAGGTCGGGGTTGCGCCGCTCCTTGGGCGTCATCGACAGGATGATGGCGCGCTGGCGCGCGATCATGCGGTCGTCGATGCGCCCGGCGATCTGCTCCTTCATCTTCGCCATGCCCGGCATCATTCCCATGATGCCCCCCAGCCCGCCGATCTTCTCGACCTGGGCGAGCTGGTCGGCGAGGTCATCGAGGTCGAAGCGACCCTTGGCGAGCTTCCTCGCCATTGCCGCCGCCTTCTCGGCGTCGATGCTCTCCGCCGCGCGCTCCACCAAGCCAACAATGTCGCCCATCCCGAGGATGCGGTTGGCGATGCGTGCGGGGTGGAAATCCTCCAGCGCGTCCATCTTCTCGCCGGTGCCGATCAGCTTGATCGGCTTGCCCGTGACGTGGCGCATCGACAGGGCCGCGCCGCCGCGGCCGTCGCCGTCGACGCGGGTGAGCACGATGCCGGTGATGCCGACGCGGTCGTCGAAGTTCTTGGCGAGGTTGACCGCGTCCTGGCCGGTGAGCGAGTCGGCGACGAGCAGGATCTCATGCGGGCGCGCCGCCGCCTTGATCTCGGCCATCTCGGCCATCAGCGTCTCGTCGATGTGTGTGCGCCCGGCAGTATCGAGCATCACCACGTCGTAGCCTTGGAGGCGCGCCGCCTGCTCGGCGCGCCGCGCGATCTGCACCGGGGTCTGGCCGGCGACGATCGGCAGCGTGTCGACGCCGACCTGGACCCCGAGCACCGCAAGCTGCTCCTGCGCCGCCGGGCGCTTGACGTCGAGCGAGGCCATCAGCACCCGCTTCTTCATCCGCTCCGCGAGGCGCTTGGCGATCTTGGCGGTGGTGGTGGTCTTGCCCGCGCCCTGCAGGCCGACCATCATCACCGCGACGGGGGGCGCGGCCTCGAGCGAGATCGGGTCGGCGCTGTCGCCCAGCGTCTCGATCAGCACGTCGTTGACGATCTTGATGACCATCTGGCCCGGCGTCACCGACTTGACGACGTCGGCGCCCACCGCGCGCTCGCGCACCTTGTCGATGAAGGAGCGCACCACGTCGAGCGACACGTCGGCTTCGAGAAGGGCGCGGCGCACCTCGCGGAGCGCCGTGTTGACGTCCTCGGCCGTCAGCGCGCCGCGACGCGTCAGCGCGTCGAAGATGCCGGTCAGTTTCTCGCTCAGGCCTTCGAACATGGTCGATCCTGCAAAAGCGGCCCCGGAGTGGCGGCCCCTGCGCGGCGGCGGCTCAACGCCGGAAGCCCGACCCGGAGATTACCACAACGAAAAGTGCGCCCGGGGGCGCGACGCGCTGCCGGGCGTGACCGCCGGCCTCGAAGCCGGAGCGGCAGGTGCCCTCGCCGGAGGACACCGTTGCCCTTCCCTAAGCCTGCCGGCGCGGCGTTGCAAGGAGGATCCCGCCGAAGGCGCCGAGCGATGGCCGAGACCGGGCGACGTCGGCGGGACATCTTACCCCGTCCGCGAGCCGCAACCTTGAAGCGGGCCAGGACAGCTGATAGTGGGCGAAGCGCAATAGGACCAAGCGCCCGGAAAGCCTTCGTGCCGAGCGCTCGGTCCCTGCCTTTGCCTTAAGTCCTGGCTCAGCCTTTGAAATTCCCTTACGGAAGTTAGAGCGATATGGCAAAAAAAGCTCTCATCACCGGCATTTCGGGGCAGGACGGAGCCTATCTTTCCCGGCTCCTCCTGGAGAAGGGCTACGACGTCGTCGGCATCATCCGGCGCTCGTCGCACTTCGGCGTCGCCGAGCACCGGCTGCGCTGGCTCGGCGTGCTCGACGACGTCAAGCTGATCGACGGCGACCTGCTCGACCTCGCCTCGCTGTGCCGCATCGTCGGCGAGGAGAAGCCCGACGAGGTGTACAACCTCGCGGCGCAGAGCTTCGTCACCACCTCCTGGCAGCAGCCGGTGCTCACCGCCAACGTCACCGCGGTCGGCGTCACCAACGTGCTGGAGGCGATCCGGCTGGTGCGCCCGCAGGCGCGCTTCTACCAGGCCTCGTCGTCCGAGATGTACGGCCTGATCCAGGAGCCGATGCAGAGCGAGGCGACGCCCTTCTATCCCCGCTCGCCCTACGCGGTGGCCAAGCTCTACGGCCACTGGATCACGGTGAACTACCGCGAGTCGTTCGGCCTGCACGCCTCCTCGGGCATCCTGTTCAACCACGAAAGCCCGCTGCGCGGCCGCGAGTTCGTCACCCGCAAGGTGACCGACGGCGTGGCGCGCATCAAGCTCGGCCTCGCCACCGAGCTGCGCCTCGGCAACATCGAGGCGAAGCGCGATTGGGGCCACGCCGCCGACTACGTCCGGGCGATGTGGATGATGCTGCAGCAGGACACGGCCGACGACTACGTCATCGCCACCGGCGTCACCACCACGGTGCGCGACATGTGCCGGATCGCCTTCGCCCACCTCGGTCTCGAGATGGACAAGCACCTCGTCATCGATCCCGCATTCTACCGCCCGGCTGAGGTCGACGTGCTGCTCGGCAACCCCGCCAAGGCCAAGGCTGCCTTCGGCTGGGAGCCGCAGATCGATCTGCGCACCATGATCACCGAGATGGTGGACGCCGACATGAAGCGGCTCTCCGCAGCGCCCGAGGCGGTATCGGACATGGTGCCGCTGGAGCGCGGCGCCGCGCGGCGCGCCGCCGGCTGAGGGCTCGCCGGTCGCAGGCCGGCCCGCCCGGCCTATCTGGCGGTGCTGGCGAAGGGGACGTAGCGGTACGTCCAGGTCTCGGTCAGCGTCCTGCCGCCGAAGCACAGGCTCAGGCGCAACTCGACTGGCTCCGGTTCCTGCGCGTCGAGATCGAACTGCGTGCGCCATAACTCCCGCCGCCCATCGGGCGAGGGTTCGGTGACGACGTGCGAGACTCCGCCGCGCGAGGTGGAGAGCAGCGGCTCGGGCCTCTCGCCCTCGCCGAGTGCTGCCAGCGCTGGGCCGGCGAACTCGACCACGAACTTGCGCAAGGTGGCCGAGCGCGGTGCCCCCTGCACCGCACCCATCCCGAGCCGGGTGCCGATGCACAGCGCCAGCCCATCGGCATCCGGGCCCAAATCGGGACCTTGGTCGCGCCACGATAACCGATAGTCGAAACGCAGCACCTGTCCCGCGGCATTGGGCTCGGCCGGCACCCACATGGCGACGATGTTGTCGTAGACCTCGTTGTCGGTCGGGATCTCGACGAGTTGCACGGAGCCGCGTCCCCAATCGCCGCGTGGCTCGACGAAGGCGCAGGGACGGCGCTGGTAGGCGACCGCGTCGAGATAGTGGCCATAGTCGCGGTCGCGCTGCATCAGCCCGAAGCCGCGCGGCCCCTCGTCGGCGAAGACGGCGATGGTCAGCTTCGACGGATCGGTCAGCGGGCGCCACAGCCGCTCGCCCCTGCCGGTCAGCATCAGGAGCCCGTCGGAGTCGTGGACCGCCGGGCGCCAATCGGCGGCGGTCGGCTTCGCCAGCTCGGAGAACCAGTACATCGAGGTCAGCGGCGCGATGCCGAGCCGTGGGATCGCGCGGCGCAGGTGCAGCTCGCACGCGATGTCCATGGTGACGGCGCGGTCGCGGTGCATCACGAAGCGGTAGGCGCCGGCGACGCTCGGCCCGTCGAGCAGGGCGTAGACCGTGACGGGATCGGCATCCGTCCAGCCCTCGGCGATCCAGAAATGCGTGAAGTCGGGGAACTCCTCCGGGTCGGCATGGCCGCTGTCCTGCGCCAGCCCGCGGGCGGACAGGCCGTACTGGTCCGCCTCGCCGACCGCGCGGAGGTAGGAGGCGCCGAGAAAGCTCGCCCATCCCTCGTGCTCGCGCAGGCTCGGCCTGTCGGCCGCTTGGCGCAGCTCGAAGCCGGCGAAGGGGGAGGGGTCGCGCGGCAGCTCCGCCGCCGGGCTGCCTGGCGGGGCGATGAAGTCGCCGGGCGTGTAGAGCACCTCGCGAGCGCTGTCGCCGTCGAGCGCGTACATCCGCACCGACTTCGGGAACAGCAGGCCGACGGGGAGGATGCGCACGGGATAGGGCCTGGCGGCGTGAAGCGCCTTTTCCGGGCGGAAGCGGATCGCCTTGCCGACGTCGTAGTCGATGCGCGCGACCGCGGCGGGGGCCGGGCGCGGCGGCGCGACGTAGGGCGCAGCGGCCATCGCCGCGGCGCCCTACGT
>CALMRL010000025.1 GCA_937873345.1 uncultured Beijerinckiaceae bacterium
GTCAAGGTCCTCGCGGTCTAGCCGCCGGCGTCGCGGTAGGCCACGCGGGGCCGGTATTCCGCCTCCGCTCCGGCGGCTAGACCGCGAGGACCTTGACGCTGGCCCGATCCGTGCTGAACCTGGACGCCTCGCCGGCGCCGTGGTCCAACGACGCAGAGGCCACTCCGATGCCGGGCGAGGTGGCATCGGCCTCATTCCAGGCCCACCTGTTGGACTAGACTTCGTGTCGCGTGCGGGACCCCGTCGCCGCCCTACGGGGCGGCGGCCAAGAATGGATAGTCGCCGTTGATGGACGATTTCTTCGACAGCTTCACGCGAACCTACGACGCGCGCCGTGCCAGCGAGATGTCGCTGGTGCAGTACCTCGAAGGGTGCCGGCACGACCCGATGATGTACGCCAACGCGCCCGAGCGCATCCTGGCGGCGATCGGCGAACCGCGGGTCGTCGACACCGCCAAGGATGCGCGGCTCGGGCGCATCTTCATGAACCGCACGATCCGCATCTATCCCGCCTTTGCCGATTTCTTCGGCATGGAGGAGACGGTGGAGCGCATCGTCGCCTTCTTCCGCCACGCCTCGCAGGGGCTGGAAGAGCGCAAGCAGATCCTCTACCTGCTCGGACCCGTCGGCGGCGGCAAGTCGTCGCTCGCCGAGCGCCTCAAGGCGCTGATGGAGCACCACTCCGTCTACGTGCTCAAGGCCGGCGACGAGGTGTCGCCGGTGTTCGAGAGCCCGCTCGGCTTGTTCGACCCCGAGACGATGGGCGAGCAGCTGGAGGAGCGCTATCGGATACCGCGCCGCCGCCTGACCGGGCTGATGAGCCCGTGGTGCGTCAAGCGCCTCGACGAGTTCGGCGGCGACATCACCCGCTTCAAGGTGGTGAAGCTCTCGCCCTCGCGGCTGCGCCAGATCGCGGTGGCCAAGACGGAGCCTGGCGACGAGAACAACCAGGACATCTCCAGCCTCGTCGGCAAGGTCGACATCCGGCGGCTGGAGACGCTGTCGCAGTCCGACCCCGACGCCTACAGCTACTCCGGCGGCCTCAACCGCGCCAACCAGGGCATGCTCGAGTTCGTCGAGATGTTCAAGGCGCCGATCAAGATGCTGCACCCTCTGCTCACCGCGACGCAGGAGAGCAACTACACCGGCACCGAGAACATCGGCTCGATCCCCTTCACCGGCATCATCCTCGCCCATTCCAACGAGTCGGAGTGGCAGAGCTTCCGCTCCAACAAGAACAACGAAGCCTTCATCGACCGCATCTACGTGATCAAGGTGCCGTACTGCGTCCGCGTGATGGAGGAGGAGCACATCTACACCAAGCTGATCTCCTCGTCCGAACTCGCCGGCGCCCCCTGCGCGCCGGGCACGCTGGAGATGCTGGCGCGCTTCTCCGTGCTGTCGCGCCTGCGCGAGCACGAGAACTCCAACCTCTACGCCAAGATGCGGGTGTACGACGGCGAGAGCTTGCGCGAGGTCGATCCCCGCGCCCGCTCGATGCAGGAGTACAAGGACGCCGCCGGCGTCGACGAGGGCATGGACGGCATCTCCACCCGCTTCGCCTTCAAGGTGCTCGCCGCCACCTTCAACCACGATCTGGCGGAGGTCGTCGCCGACCCCGTGCACCTGATGTACGTGCTGGAGCAGTCGATCAAGCGCGAGCAGCTCGGCGACGAGCGCGAGAAGCGCTACCTCGAGTTCATCAAGGCCGAGCTGGCGCCGCGCTACGCCGAGTTCATCGGCCACGAGATCCAGAAGGCCTACCTCGAGTCCTACCAGGACTACGGGCAGAACATGTTCGACCGCTACGTCGACTACGCCGACGCCTGGATCGAGGACCAGGACTTCAAGGACCCCGACACCGGGCAGCTCCTCAACCGCGAGCTCCTCAACCAGGAGCTGACCAAGATCGAGAAGCCGGCGGGCATCGCCAACCCCAAGGACTTCCGCAACGAGGTGGTGAAGTTCTCGCTGCGCTCGCGGGCGCAGCACGGCGGGCGCAACCCGTCGTGGACGAGCTACGAGAAGGTGCGCGAGGTGATCGAGCGCCGGATGTTCAGCCAGGTCGAGGACCTTCTGCCAGTGATCTCCTTCACCTCGAAGCGCGACAGCGACACGGAGAAGAAGCACTCGGACTTCGTCGAGCGGATGATGTCGCGGGGCTACACCGAGCGGCAGGTGCGCCGGCTGGTGGAGTGGTACATGCG
>CALMRL010000026.1 GCA_937873345.1 uncultured Beijerinckiaceae bacterium
GCGATGGCACCTTGCAGCCACTGCCCAAGCGACTTGCCTTCGCGCCGGGCCGCCTCGCGGGCCGCAGCCTGGGCATCGAAGTCGACGCCGCCGATCCGGGATGCTGTTCTGCTCATCGAATCATCCAAACCGAATCACTGAGATCGCGACATCACGGCCGTGGTGCCCGCACCGGAAGACGGGTCCGCCCGCCCGATCACCGCCGCCCGATTGAGGGGTCGAAGCTCCATCTCCGGGACGGCGCAGCCCCACCGCGCCCTCACCAAGGTTTCCACGCCCAGGGTTAAGAGTAAGTTAAACCTGTCCGATCCTGGAACAATCGCCCGTTGCCCGCCGGTCAATCCTCCCCTTAGGGAAGCTCCCATAGGTTGCGTGGCGTCTAGACTTTCCCGACTCGTGAGCTAGGCTAGCGTGCTACGCGCGATGGAGGACCCCATGGGCAGAGAGTTGGGCGTGTTGCTGAGAAGCGAGGGAAGCTTGCATGGCGAGAGCGCGATCGGCGATCTGGCCCGCATCTACGACATCAGCTTGCGCACCCTGCGGTTCTACGAGGACAAGGGACTGCTGCAGCCGCGACGGCAGGGCACGGCGCGCTACTACTCGGCGCGCGACCGCATCCGGCTCGAGCTGATCCTCAAAGGCAAGCGCCTCGGCTTCACTCTAGCTGAAATCTTCGACCTGATCGCCTCACGCGCCCAGGCGACGCCGGAGGTGGAGAGCAGCGATCTCACCGCCGGCCTCGGCCGCGAGCAGATCGCGACGCAGATCGCCCACTTGCAGCAACAGCGGCGCGATCTCGATCAGGCGATCGGCGAACTGCACGACGCCCTCGCCAGGCTGGCCGAACCGGTCGCTTGAACCCCGACCTTTGCGGTTGTCACCGCACGGCCGGACGCCTATAAGACAGGCTCACCTGCCGGCTTGGGTGGGTACGTCGGAGTGTAGCGCAGTCTGGTAGCGCACCTCGTTCGGGACGAGGGGGTCGGAGGTTCGAATCCTCTCACTCCGACCATTGAAGACAATTTCTGCTTTCTCGACATAAGGATTGGTCAAGGAGGCGGCTCGGGCTCTGGGCCGTTCAGGCCCTGCCTTCCGATCTTCGCGCAACCATCGTCGTACTCGATCAAGCATGTCGCTCGCTTGTTCCGTCGAGCCTCTCCGGAACAGCGGAAGGCGGCGGCCGCGCGGCGAGTTCAAGCCATCAACCTTCGCCTCGGGAACAGCGGTCGAGGTTTTCCAACGGGCTCATCAGCGCCGCCGTCTATTCTTTTGGCGTCGTCGCGGCATGACACCGGGCAGCGATGCGTTACTTCTGCCCAACGCGCTTGTTCAATGATCAGGCCTTGCGCGCCCGAACCGCCAAGCGGGCAAGTGCAACACGACGCTTGCCGGCCTGACCTATTTCAACTCGTGCGGACATCGCTCCGGGCGCTTGATCCGCAACGCACGCCCAGGGACGTGCTTCGCGGAACGTAACAGGCCTCGGATGCGGGCGTCCCGCTTTGCTCGCGCTACTCCGCCGCGATCATCATGGGCGGCGCGAAGAAGGCTTCCACCTCGTCCGCCGCAGCGCCGAACAGGTCGATGCCCTGCAGGACGTACCGCTCGATGAGTTCCGGCGAGCCCGAAACGTCGTAGGCGCGGGCGAAGTCCATCACGATATCCTCGTGGGACGGCTCACCGTCGTGGGGCACGGTGTGCACCTCCATCCAGATCGCGCGGCGCCGTTCGAAGAGGTGGGTGTAGCCCGGCGCATGCGCCAGCATGTCGCCGAGCGCCTCGGCGACGAACTCCGTCGCGGCCAGCGTGCCGGCGAAGAAGGCCACGAGATCGTCGACCTCCGTGCCATTGATGAGCGTCTGCACCAGAGGCAGCGCAGGCTCGGCCTGCAGCTCCTCGTAGCTGATGCCGAGATTTCTGGCGTCGGCCTGCCAATGCTTGGAATGCCTGAACTCGTCTTTCTGCATCTCGACGAGATTGTCGCGCGCCTCCTCGAACACGGCGGCGATCTCGCCGTCCAGGAGGTTGCGGATCGACTTCGCCGAGCCAAGCAGCGCCGCCCTGGTCTGGCCCCGCCCGAACTTGGCGTAGAGGGGCTCGCGGGGAAGGTGAGCGGAGTTCGCCCTGCGGTCGATGGCCTTCTCGAAGTCACGCGTGAAAGGCCAGAACCCCCGGCTCAAGGCCGCGGCGGCAGACGGATCGCCGTCTCTCGCGCGGCAGATCAGCGAGCGGCCCTCGAGCATCTCGCGAGCGGCTCCTTCGAGCCGGTCCATGTTGAAGTAGCGATGATTGTCATCGTGGAAGAGAGACATGCGGCACCCCCAATGCAGCTGACCGTCTCAAACTTTCACGAAATATTAACCTTTGCAATCCAGTCGAAGGCGAATCTGGGTGCGGTCCCGAATTAACGCGTCGTAAAGGTTAATCCAAAATCTTGCCGATCGCGCTGGTGGAAGCCAGCTCCGCCGGGGCGGAGACGATCGCGGGGAGTGCGTCCTCGTGCGCTAGCGGCGCGACCGCGGAGAGCCGACGATCTCGACGCTCGTCGCAAAATCAAACTCCGAGGCATCGAGCCGAGACCGCAAACTGTTGACCTACATCAGCTAATCTTAAAATCGCTGATGCTGCGTTCCGTCCGATACTCCGGGGATGGGTGCGGAGGCGCTACGGTGCCGACTTCGCACGCCTCGCCATCGTCAGCGGCGGTTGGGCTGGAACATCCTGCCGCAACGAGGCGGGCGGAAGCGGCACGTTGCAGCCGGACTGGAGAGCTGCGGCAAACAGTCGCGGGACGGCGATGCCAAAGCCTTGGACGAAGTCGACGCCGATGTCTCTCAGCGCTTCCGCCGTCTCCGCCGTCTCCACGAACTCGGCGACGATCCTCTTGCCCATGATGTGGCCGACGTGGCTGATCATCTCGACCATCGCGCGGTCGGGCCGCTCGGTGAGCAGGTTACGGACGAAGGCACCGTCGATCTTCAGGTAATCGACCGGAAGTTCCTTGAGGTAGTTGAAGGACGACATGCCGGAGCCGAAGTCGTCGAGCGCGAAGGTGCAGCCGAGCGCCTTGAGATCGTGGATGAAGGCGCGGGCGGTCTTCAAGCTGATGACGGCGACCGTCTCGGTGATCTCGAAGCAGATGGTGCGGGGATCGATGCCGAACTCGGTGAAGGCGCCCTTGAGGAAGGCGAGGAAGTCGCCGTCGCCGACCGTCGCGCCCGAAAGGTTGATGCTGCAGCAGGTGATCGGGACGGCACCCGCGGCGGCATGGTGCTCCACCAGCGTGCGGAACGTGCGGCGCACCACCCAGCGGTCGACCTGCTTCATCAAGCCGAAGCGTTCCGCCGCCGGCAGGAAGCTCGACGGCGGCACGAGCAGCCCCCTCTCGTCCTTCAGGCGCAGCAGGATCTCGAGGTGCCGCCCCTGGTCGCGCGACGCATCGAGCGCGAGGATCTCCTGTGCGTAGAGGCAGAAACGCTCCTCCTCGAAGGCGTGCTGGATCCGCCTCACCCAGTTCATGTCGCGGACGCGGCCATGCATCTCCTGGTCGTCCTCGCGATGGACCTGGATGCGGTTGCGTCCCTTCTCCTTCGCCAGCAGGCAGGCGATGTCGGCCCTCGACATCATCTCTTCCGGGCTGACCGATCCGGTGGCGTCGTGGACGAAGCCGATGCTCGCCGAGACCAGGAAGCGGCGATCGTCCCAGAGCAGGTCGACCCGCTCGATCGCCTGCCGAACGGTCTCGGCGAGGACGAGCGCGTCCGACGCGTCGAGGCCTTCGACCAAGAGGCCGAACTCATCGCCGCCCAGCCGGGCGATCAGCCCGTCGGTGCCGAGCAGATTCTGCACGGCGGGTCCGATCTGCCGCAGCATGGCGTCGCCGGCGGCGTGGCCGCAGGTGTCGTTGATGACCTTGAACTGGTCGAGGTCGACGAACATCAGCGCGCAGCTGCTCGGCTTGCCGGAGCGGGGCTTCAAGGCGTCGCGGAGGCGGACCTCGAACATCCGACGGTTGATGATGCCGGTCAGGTCGTCGTGGGACGCCTGCCAGGCGAGCACCGACTCCAGCCGGTTGCGTTGCGCGAGGTTTCGCCCGATCCGCCAGACGGTCAGGGCCGCCAGCACGACCGCAAGCGCGAGGTTGACGAGGAGCAGCACGCGCTCGATCAGTCGGGCGCCATCGACGAGCGTTCGGGAGAACGTGGTTTCGAGCGGCGTGATGAGGTGGTCGATCGCTTCGACCTGCGCCCGCAGTTCCGCAGCGACGGTGGTGGAAAATCCCTTGCCGACCTCGTCCCCGAGCTTCTTGAGGTCGAGGACGTAGTCGTCTCCCGCCTTCCAAACCTTGATCGCTTTTTCAAGATGGGAGAAGCCGCGGAAGTTGCGGAACATCCAGATGACGCTGGGAACGTCCTCGGCTGCCGTGCCGCCCCTCACCCAAGCCGCCGTCGCCTCGGCATCATCCACCGGCTTCCGCTCGAGGGCCTGCCGCCCCTCTCTGTAGGCGAGAGGAACCGCGAGGGCATGCCTGAAATCCTCGAAATATCGCGGGCTTCCCGTGTCGAGATAGAGGGTGAGGAAATAGACCGCCTCGTGCTGTCCCTTGGACCAGAGGCTCTCCCCGGTGACGAAGGCACGGGTGGCCGACAGGGTGTAGACGCTCAGCCCGGCGACCGCCATCTGGATGATGATCACGGTGATGAACGGCCAGGTCGATGCCAGCCTCGACCTTCGCAGGGCTCGCAAGTCCCCGGTATCGGGTTGGGACGGCATGGACGGGACCTCCGCGGCCAAACCGCGCCGCGCGAGACTATTAGTCGCAATTATGAAAAATCGCCTATGCGCCCCATTCGATGGGCCGGGTCCTCGACCGCGGCATGGTCGCTGACAGCGCTCGTCACGCTGATCGCCGCCTACCAGGCGGCGCGCGACGCCGACCCGCAGGCGCTGCTCGCCTCAATGGGCGCCTCGAAGACGCGCGTCTTCGCCAGGGCGATCGTGCCCTCACGCTGCCGGCGATCATCGGTACGCTCCGCATCAACATCGGCTTCGCCCTGGTCGGCTCGCTCATCTCGTCGCAGGGCGGTCTTGGCCGCCTCATCTACAGCGCCTCCTCGCTCTACGACCTCGACCCTCGGATACCGCATGCCCGATTGGTGGGAGAATGGACGGGATCGTCCGGTCGCCGTTCGAGCACCGCAGGACCTCTCGCGGCCGATGCCGCCCGCGTGCCGACGCACCCTCCCGCGCCATGCCGCGCGACCGCATGGTCCGTCTGATCTCGGGACTTGCGGCCCGTCACGATTCCTTCATGCTGGGGGACGTCCCAAACGAACGAGAGGACGTTTCGCATGTCGCTGCAGAACCATCTGTCGGAGTTGCAACGCCGCCACCACGCGCTCGACGAGGAGATCGCCAGGGAGAAGCTTCATCCGGCTGCCGATGCCGGCCGGGTCTCCGAGTTGAAGCGACGCAAGCTGCTGCTGAAGGACGAGATCGCCCGCCTGCGCGTCGACAGGACGGTGCACTGAGCGTCGCCACCCGCGTCTCGCAATGTTCCACGCCAGACCGCTGCCGGCTCGTCAGCGGTCTTTTCGCATCCGGCGCCGGTCGACGCTGCTCAGGGTGGGATCGTCCCACACCGTTAAGGCACTCTCAACCATCCGCCGCGAATAAGACCGTCGCGCCATCATCCGATAAAGATTGATTTCGAGAGCTGCGCTTTCCTGGAGCGAACGCCAGCCGCGCCGTCCCGCGTCGGCAAGACCGTCAGGGAACGCGCCAATGCCGCTGTCACGGCTGATCTACGTCAGCGAGAATCGCATCGATCCGGCCGATGGGTCGACGCTGCGGCAGCTCGCCGCGATCCTCGAAGCGTCACGACGCAACAATGCGGCGAAGACGATCACCGGCGCTCTCGCCTTCGACGGCGGATGGTTCCTCCAGGTGCTGGAGGGCGAGCGACGGGCGGTGTGGGCGACCTTCGAGCGCATCGCCGGCGACGAGCGTCACGGCGGCACCGAGCTGATCGAGATGGTCGAAGTCGCCGACCGCTTCTTCGGCAACTGGTGGATGGGGTTGGCGGCCCGCACGGGCGCCACTGCGCATCTGTTTCGATCCTACGAGAGCCGAGGCGTCTTCTCGCCCGCCGAGATGAGCGGGCGGCAGATCCTCGAGCTGATGGTCGAGGTGTCGAAGCTCGGCCTGGACCGCGAGGTCGCGCGGCGGGCGGCATGAGTTGCGGCAGTCCGGTCCGTCCCGATTTTCGCCCGCTTCGCCGGGTCCTAGTCGCCTCCTGTTAACCAGACGCCAACGCTCGTCGGGGATGTTGCGGCTATGATGCGCTCCGTGATCCGTCCCATCTCGTTCGTCCTTGTCGCCGCGGCCCTGCTGCTGCCGGCCGCGGCAATGGCGCGCAAGGCGCACAAGCCGGCCGAAGATCAGACGGAGACCTCCGGCGACAGCGAGCTGGCCAAGAAGGGCCAGGGGGCCAAGGATGCCGGCAAGCCGCGCGAGGTCGGCACCTTCGGCGACTGGGGCGCCTATCTCGCCTCGGGCAAGGCCAGGACCTGCTACGCGCTGGCGAAGCCGCAGGAGCGAAAGGCGGAGGGTCGCAAGGCGGAAGGCCAGAAGCCGGAGGGCCGCAAGGACGCGGCCTACGTCTTCATCGCCGATCGACCGAACGAGAAGGTGCACAACGAGGTTTCGATCATGATGGGCTTCCCCATCAAGGAGAGCGGCACCGCCCAGGCGCTAGTCGGCAAGAGCAGCTTCGACCTCGTCGCCAAAGGCTCCAACGCCTGGATCAAGAATCCCGACGAGGAGGCCAAGTTCGTCGAGGCGCTGCAGCACTCGGCCAGGCTGATCGTCAAGGCGCCGTCGTTGAAGGGGCCGGTCACCGTCGACAGCTACTCGCTCGCCGGGCTGAAGCAGGCGCTGGCGCAAGTCGGCAAGGACTGCAAGTAGCGGCCAAGGAGCACCTCGGCCCCACGTCCGCGCCTGTCCCCTCCGCGCTTGCCCTTGCGGCAGGGCCTGTCGGCAAGCCGCAAGACCCGTGCGCCATCCGCCTCCGGCGCTTACCCCCTACCCCGCTCTTGCCCGATAGGAAAATCCGCTAGACCTTTGCGGGATGGGCCTGGCCCTGAACGGCGCTCTATACACCTCGCGAGCGCGGCCGGTTAGGCCAACGGCCCGAACGCCCTGAGGGAGAATGCCCGTGTCGGAGAAGACCTACCCCGTTGCGGAGGCGGTCGCGTCGCGCGCCCTGATCGACCAAGCCAAGTACAACGAGATGTACGCGCGCTCGATCAAGGACCCCAACGGCTTCTGGGGCGAGCACGGCAAGCGCATCGACTGGATCAAGCCCTTCACGGAGGTAATGGACTGCTCCTACGCGCCCGACGACGTGCACATCCGCTGGTTCACCGACGGCACCACCAACGTATCGATGAACTGCATCGACCGCCACCTCGCCAAGCGCGGCGACCAGACCGCGATCATCTTCGAGGGCGACGACCCCGCCGACAGCGCCCACATCACCTATCGCGAGCTCTACGGCCACGTCTGCCGCCTCGCCAACATCCTCAAGGCGAAGGGCGTGAAGAAGGGCGACACCGTCACCCTGTACCTGCCGATGATCCCCGAGGCGGCCTATGCGATGCTCGCCTGCGCCCGCATCGGCGCCGTGCACTCGGTCGTCTTCGGCGGCTTCTCGCCGGACTCGCTCGCCAACCGCATCGCGGGGTGCCAATCGCGCGTCGTCATCACCTGCGACGAGGGCCTGCGCGGCTCGAAGAAGGTGCCGCTGAAGGCCAACGCCGATGCCGCGGCCGAGCGCGCCGGCGGCGTCGAGACGATGATCGTGGTCAAGCGCACCGGCGGCAGGATCGCGATGCAGGACGGCCGCGACGTCTGGTACGACGATGAGGTGGCAAAGGTCCCGGCCGAGTGCGAGCCGGAGGAGATGGGTGCCGAGGACCCGCTGTTCATCCTCTTCACCTCGGGCTCGACGGGGGCGCCGAAGGGCGTGCTGCACACCACCGGCGGCTATCTCGTCTACGCCTCGATGACCCACCAGACCATCTTCGACTACCACGACGGCGACGTGTACTGGTGCACCGCCGACGTCGGCTGGGTGACGGGCCACAGCTACATCGTCTACGGGCCGCTCGCCAACGGCGCCACCACGCTGATGTTCGAGGGC
>CALMRL010000027.1 GCA_937873345.1 uncultured Beijerinckiaceae bacterium
GTCCGGAGTCGACTTCCTGACGATTTGTGGCACACTGCTGCTATGCAGCGAGTCGCCATCTACGCAAGGACATCTACTGATCGCAACCAGACCGTCGAGAACCAGCTACTTCAGCTAAATGAGGTCGCCCAGCGGCTGGGTGGGACCATCCGT
The DNA here is from genome assembly GCA_937873345.1 of uncultured Beijerinckiaceae bacterium. GTDB lineage: Bacteria > Pseudomonadota > Alphaproteobacteria > Rhizobiales > Beijerinckiaceae > RH-AL1. The sequence goes on from CALMRL010000027.1 coordinate 154, forward strand.
CATTGCGGTCTGGCTTAGCAGGCTCGCGCGATGGCATCTGTCTACAAGCGTGGCGACACGTGGTGGGTAAGATTCCGCCACGAGGGGAAGCACGTCCGCCGGTCAGCCAAGACCACCAAGAAGAGCGAGGCCCAGCTCGTCCTGCACCGCCTGATGGAAGAGTACCGCACCGGCGGCGGCGCCGTCCAACGCTACCGGCTGACCGAGGCGATCGACGCCTTCTTCGAGCAGTCCTCCCTCAAGGACTCGACCCTGCATACGTACAAGTACAACGCTCGGGTCGTGCTTCGCCTGCTCGCGCGCCTGCACCTCGACGAGGTCAACCGTCGGACGTTGGGCGAGTTCATCGCAGCGAGGAAGCGCACCGGTGTCACGGATGCCACGATCCGGCGCGACCTCTCCTTCCTGGCATCGGTCTTCGCAGTCGCAATCCGCCGGGGGTGGGCCGAGACCTCGCCGATCGCCGTTCTCAACAAGCGAGCCTTGAAGGAGAGCCGTCGCCGCGTTCGCTTCATCACGCGCGACGAGTTCGCCCGCCTGCACGATGCCGCCTATGATGCACTGAAGCCGATCCTGATGCTGGCCGTCGAGACCGGCATGCGCAAAGGCGAGCTGCTGTCGCTCCGCCTGGAGCAGATCGACCTACGTCGGCGCGAGGTTCACCTGGAGGTGACGAAGACAGGCCGCCCGCGTCGTGTGCCGCTGTCGGTCACAGCAGTAGACACACTTCGAGGCCTTCTAGAACGATGTGACCGCCCCACGTCGCCATTCCTATTCAGCAAGACGGACGGGAACCGTATCGGCAACCCGAAGAAGGGCTTCGCCTCTGCCTGCAAGCGGGTCGGCCTGACCGATTTTCGCTACCACGATCTCCGGCACACCTTCGCGAGCTGGTGGATACAGGAGGGGGGCGACCTCTACCACCTCAGCCGCATCCTCGGTCACACGACGATCCAGATGACGACGCGCTACAGCCATTTGCGGACCGAAGACCTCCACGAGGAGATGGAACGGGTGGCACAAAAGCGGTCACAGGATCGCGCCCGAAATGGCGCCGAAGAGCGGCAGGCAACACCAGCTCCGGCTGATCCAGAACAGCCAACATACTGAAGTGAAAGTGGAAAGCGCATCAATCAGATCGAAAGGCGCTCGCTTCAACAGCGCGATAAGGCCGCACGATCTCCAGGAACATCAT
>CALMRL010000028.1 GCA_937873345.1 uncultured Beijerinckiaceae bacterium
CTTTCTCAGCCCCGCCGACGCGATCGCCGCGCGGGTCGCCGACCTCGCCGCCGCCGGCGCGCGCGGCCACCTCGTGCTGATCGCCGACCCCGTCGAGGAGACCTTCCCCTTCGCCGGCCACACCGAGTTCCTCGACGTCGACACCGCGCAGACGCTGCGCATCGGCCAGGCCGAACGCTTCCGCGCCGACTACATCCGCCGCCTTGCCTCGCACCGCGACGCCATCGCCGCCGCGACGCGCTCGAAGGGTTGGAGCCTCGCTATCCACCGCACCGACCGGTCGGCCTCGGAGGCGCTGCTGGCGCTCCGCACCCGCCTCGAACAATCCAGCGATCCCTTCCAGATGGGGGCCGCTTGATGCTCGGCCTGCCGCTGGCCTTCACCGTCCCCTTCGCGCTCGCCGCGCTGGCGATCCTGCCGGTGCTCTACGTTCTGCTGCGGGTGACGCCGCCGCGACCGGAGCGCGTACCGTTTCCGCCGCTCAAGCTGATCCTCGACCTCAAGCCGCGTGAGGAGCAGCCGGCCAACACGCCGTGGTGGCTGCTGCTGTTGCGGCTCGCCATCGCCGCCGCGGTGATCCTTGCGATGGCCGGGCCGATCTGGAACCCGCAGCAGGCCGGTAGCCCGGGCAAGGGGCCGCTCCTCCTCGCCATCGACGACGGCTGGGCGGCGGCGCCGACATGGGATCGCCGGATGATCGCAGCCGGCCAGCGCATCGAGGCGGCGCGTTCCGCCGGCCGCCCGGTCGCCGTGGTGCCGGTGTCGGACGGCGGTCGCGGAATCGTCGCCGGCGACGCGGCGGCGGCGGTCGACCACTTGCGCGCGGTGAAGCCACAGCCCTACGAGCCCGACCGCGCCCCCGCCGCAGCGGCGATCGCGCGTTTCGCCAGGGCGACGCCGGATACGGCGGTGGTGTGGCTCGCCGACGGGCTCGAAAGCGGCGGCGCCTCGGCCTTCGCCAAGGCCCTCGCCGATGCCGCGGTGCCGGTGGTGATCGTCGCCGACGAGCAGCCGGTGGTGGCCGTCGCCGATGCGCGCAACAGCGGCAGCAGCCTCGCCGTCAGGGTGATGCGCTCAGGACCGGGCTCCGGCCTCGCCGAACGCGGCCAAGTGCGGGCGCGGGATGG
>CALMRL010000029.1 GCA_937873345.1 uncultured Beijerinckiaceae bacterium
ATCCACGGCACCATCACCGGCCCCGTCGTGATGATCGGCTTCGGCTCGATCGGCCGCGGCACGCTGCCGCTCGTCGAACGGCACTTCCGTTACGACAAGAGCCGCTTCACCGTGATCGACCCCGTTGACAAGGACCGTGCCCTCCTCGACGAGCGCGGCCTGCGCTTCGTCAAGGATCACGTCACCGCCGCCAACATCGACGCGCTGCTGCGCCCGCTGCTCACGCAGGGCGAGGGCCAGCCCTTCATCATCAACCTGTCGGTGGAGGTGTCGTCGTCCGCCGTAATGCGCCTCGCCCATGAGGTCGGCGCCCTCTACGTCGACACGGTCGCCGAGCCCTGGCCGGGCTTCTACACCGATGCCTCGCTCTCCGTGTCGCAGCGTTCGAACTACGCGCTGCGCGAAGGCATCCTCGATCTGCGCCGCGAGTTGCAGGGACCGGACTTGGCCGCCAAGGGCGCCACCGCCGTCTCGTGCTGCGGCGCCAACCCCGGCATGGTGTCGTGGTTCGTCAAGCAGGCGCTCTTGAACCTCGCCGCCGATCTTGCCGGCGACTTGGGCGAGCACCACGAGGAGCCGCGCGACCGCGAGGGCTGGGCGCGGCTCGCCCGCGACCTCGGCGTCAAGGGCCTCCACATTGCCGAGCGCGACACGCAGCGCGCCGCCAAGCCGAAGGCGATGGGCACTTTCGTCAACACCTGGTCGGTCGAGGGCTTCGTCTCCGAGGGGCTGCAACCGGCGGAACTCGGCTGGGGCACGCACGAGAAGGCGCTGCCCGCGGAGGGGCGCCGCCACGAGTTCGGGCCGGACTGCGCGATCTACCTCCTGCGCCCCGGCGCCGGCACCCGCGTGCGCTCCTGGTGCCCGACGCCCGGCGCGCAGCACGGCTTCCTCGTCACCCACAACGAGGCGATCTCGATCGCCGACTACCTCACGGTCCGCGAGGACGACCAGGTGACGTACCGCCCAACCTGCAACTATGCCTATCACCCCGTCGACGACGCCGTGCTGAGCCTCGACGAGATGGTCGGGGCGCAGTGGCGCCGGCAACCGGAGAGCCGCATCCTCGACGAGACCGAGATCGTCGACGGCATCGACGAGCTGGGCGTGCTGCTCTACGGCCATGCGAAGAACGCCTACTGGTACGGCTCGCAACTCTCCATCGAGGAAACGCGGCGCCTCGCCCCCTACCAGAACGCCACTGGGCTGCAGGTGACCTCCGCCGTGCTCGCCGGCATGGTGTGGGCGCTGGAGAACCCCCGCGCCGGCATCGTCGAGGCCGACGAGGTCGACTTCCGCCGCTGCCTGGAGGTGCAGAGGCCCTATCTCGGGCCGGTGGTCGGCGTGTACACGGACTGGACGCCGCTGGAAGACCGTGGGCAGCTGTTCCCAGAGGACGTCGACAACGACGATCCGTGGCAGTTCAAGAACATCCTGGTGCGCTGAGGGCAGAAGCGAGCCACTCCCACCGTCATTGCGAGCGCAGCGAAGCAGCCCAAGGCCGCCGGGCGCCGTCCCGCAGGATTGCGCCTTGCGACTCCTGGGTTGCTTCGCCTGCGGCTCGCAATGACGGAAGACGGGCTGCTCCGCCGCGCAGCCTACTCCGCAGCATCCGCGTGGTGCGTCTCGAACTGCAGCTTGGCAAGCCTCGCATACAGCCCGCCCTGCGCCAGCAAGCTCCGGTGCGTCCCCTGCTCGACGATGCGGCCCTCGTCCATCACCAGGATGCGGTCGGCCTTGAGCACCGTCGCCAGCCGGTGCGCGATGACCAGCGTGGTGCGGCTCGCCATCAGGGTCTCCAGCGCGCCCTGCACCAGCGTCTCGCTCTCGGCGTCGAGCGCCGAGGTGGCCTCGTCGAGCAGCAGCACCGGGGCGGCGACGAGGATGGCGCGGGCGATGGCGAGACGCTGGCGCTGGCCGCCCGACAGGGTGATGCCGCGCTCGCCGACCATCGTGTCGTAGCCCTGGGGCAGGGCGCGGATGAAGCCGTCGGCCGCTGCCTGCTCGGCGGCGCGGCGCACCTCGGCCAAGCCCGCTTCGGGGCGGCCGTAGCGGATGTTGTCGAGGACGCTCATGCCGAAGATCACCGGGTCCTGCGGCACCGAGCGGATGTTGGCGCGCAGCTCCAGGGGATCGAGGCGGCGGATGTCGATCCCATCGAAGGTGATGCGGCCGGCCTCGGGGTCGTAGAAGCGCAGCATCAGCTGGAACAGCGTGGTCTTGCCGGCACCCGAGGGCCCGACCACCGCCACCGTCTCGCCGGGGCGCACCGTGAAGGATAGGTCGCGCAGCGCCGGCAGCTCGCCCTTGGCCTCGCGGCGGGGGTAGGAGAAGCCGACGCCCTCGAAGCTCACGGTACCCTGCGCCGCAGTCGGCAGCATCAGCGGCTCGGCCGGCGCGACGATGCGCGGGGTGATCTTGAGGATTTCGCCGATGCGCTCGGCGGCGCCGGCGGCGGAGACGATCTCGCCGTACACCTCCGAGAGCTGTCCCAGCGAGGAGGCGCCGAGCACGGCGTAGAGCACGAACTGCGACAGCTCGCCCCCGCTCATCCGCCCGGCGAGCACGTCGTGGGCACCGAACCACAGCACCACCACGATCGAGCCGGTGACGAGCAGGATCACGGTCGCCGTCAG